>CAZNSV010000152.1:0-7279 GCA_964575775.1 uncultured Desulfovibrionaceae bacterium | reverse complement strand
ACCATGCGCCCCTGCGCGGATGAGCTGAAGAAGCTCGGCATTTCCTATCTCTTCACCGTGAGTTCGGCCCACCGGACCCCGGAGCGCACCGAGGCCCTGATACAGCGGCTGGAAGCCGAGGGGGTGCAGGTCTTCATCTGCGCCGCGGGCATGGCCGCGCACCTGGCCGGGGCCGTGGCGGCGCGGACCATCAAGCCCGTGCTGGGGGTGCCGGTGACGGCGTCGCCCCTCGGTGGCTTGGACGCCCTGTTGGCCACGGTACAGATGCCGCCGGGCTTCCCGGTGGGCACCGTGGCCCTGGACAAGGCCGGAGCCAAGAACGCGGCCTACCTGGCCGCCCAGATTCTGGCCCTGCAGGACCCGGTGCTGGCCCAGAAGCTCATGGCCCTGCGCGAGTCCTTCAAGGTGGCGGTGGACAAGGCCGCGGCGGAGCTGGAAGCCCGGGGCTGAGTCCGGAACGCAGATAAAACACTGACGGCAGGCAGGCCCCCGGAGTCCGCTGGGGGGCCTGCCTGCCGTTGTTTGCGTGCGGCGTGGAATGTTTTTAGGGCGGGCTCAGGCCCGGCCCTGGGTGCCACCCTTGGGCCTCAGGCCCTGGGGGCCGTTGACCCCCAACAGGACAACCCGGGTCTCGAACACCCCCTCCTCCGGCGAGCAGGTGGGGCAGCCGTTGGTCAGGACCAGATGCCGGGCGTCCAGGCTGGAGTGGTCCAGCCCCGCTTCCCGGAGAATGGCCGTGGTGCGCCCCGTCTCCCAAAGCACGGGGCTGCCGCAGCGGCTGCACTCGACATAGAGCAGTTCCGGATCATACCCGATCCGAACCTTTGGAGCGGCAGGCAGGGTGGTCTTGCGGACTGACGGCTGGGTCGCCTTGTGCATGCGCTGCCTCCTTTGCCGGCGGTGTCTGAAGAAACGCATACCAGCAGGGGCGGCCGGCCCACCCCTCCCGGGATTCCTATCGGCAACAACGCGCGCGGCTGCATGTCGGGGCGGGATATTTCCGGCCGCGCCCCACAAACGAGGGGCGGACTTGAGTCGCGCACAGAGGGAGAGTAAGGTCGTTTTCATGAAAGGTAAATCCCCCTGTGAAAAATCCTCGCCCCAAGCAGGGGCGAGAAGCCCCATCCGACTGCTGCCGCCGGAATTGCGCAACCAGATCGCGGCCGGAGAAGTGGTGGAGCGCCCCTCCGGGGTGCTCAAGGAGCTGGTGGAGAACAGCCTCGATGCCGGGGCCACCCAGCTCCACGTCGAGCTGGAGCGCGGCGGGCAGGGGCGTATCCTGGTCCAGGACGACGGCCAGGGGCTCTTTCCCGACGAGCTGGAGGCCGCCGTGACCCGCCACGCCACCAGCAAGCTCCAGAGCCTGGAGGACCTGGCCGCCATTGGCAGCTTCGGGTTTCGCGGCGAGGCCCTGCCCAGCATCGCCTCGGTCTCGCGGTTCAGCATGGCCGCGGCCGTGGATCCGGAGGAGGCGGCAGGGGCGGGAAGCGCCCCCGATTCTGGCTGGCAAATCACCGTGGAGTACGGCCGCATCACCGAGCAGGGGCCCTGCGCCCTCCAGCGGGGGGCCCGGGTGGAGGTCTGCGACCTCTTCGCCAACATCCCGGCCCGGCTCAAGTTCCTCAAGTCCCACGCGGCCGAGGCCCAGCGCTGTCAGGAGACCCTGTTCCGTCTGGCCCTGCCCAACTGCGCGGTGGGGTTCACCCTCACCGTGGGGGGGCGCGAGGCCTTCCGCCTGGTCAAGGGGCAGACCCTGCCCCAGCGTCTGGCCCCGTTCTGGCCCCCAACGCTGGTACAGGCCATGGCTCCCCTGGATTACCGGGAAGCCCACGAGGGGCGCGAGTACCGCGTCCACGGCCTGGCCGGGGACCCGGGCAAGGCCCAACCCCGGGCGGGGCGCATCCTGCTCTTCGTCAACGGCCGCAGCGTGCAGGACCGCATCCTGCTGCGCGCGGTGCAGGAGGCCTACAAGGGCTGTCTGCTGGCCCGGGAGTATCCCCAGGCCGTGGTCTTTGTGGAACTGCCCCTCGATGAAGTGGACGTGAATGTCCACCCCACCAAGAGCGAGGTGCGCTTTCGCGACGAATCCCTGATCTTTTCCCTGGTCCGGCGCGGGCTGCGCGAGGCCGTGGAGCGCATGGCGCCGCCGGTGTTCGGGAGCGCCCCTGCCAAGTCCTGGCCCCAGGAGACTGCCCCCAGGCTCCCACTGCCCTCACTCAAGGGTGGGGGGGGGAGGAGGCGCTGCCCCGCCCCCAGGAAACCCTGTGGCGGGACTGGTCCCCGACCGGGAAAGAAGGGGGCGGTGGGTTCAGTCTGCGCGAGCCCCTGGGTGGGGGGGCGCCGCCGCTCCCGGTCCGGAGTTATTCGGCCCCAACTGCCGCGGAACCTGAACAGGGCGCACCTGCGTTTCCAGAACTGCCCCCCTCCGCTGATTCCACGGTCATGGAGCCTGCCGCGCCTGGAGTGGCGGGGGCGACGGCCGTGAGGGCCGTAGCGGCCGTGCCGCAGAGTGAAGCCAGCCCCCTGCAGGCGGGGGGCGTCACCTACCTGGGCCCCCTGGCGGACAGCTACCTGGTGCTCAAACTCGGGGAAGGGGCCCTGGCCCTTCTGGATCAGCACGCGGCCCACGAGCGGGTGCTCTTCGAGCGCTTGCGGCGCTCCGGGCTCAGGGGGGAGTCCCAGCTGCTGGCCCTGCCCCTGGAATTGCCACTGCATACCGGAGAGGGGGCGCAGCTGCGCGAGCTCTGGGACCAGCTGGCGGCCCTGGGCTTCGTGCTCCAGGCCGACGCGACGCGGCTCACGGTCACGGGCATCCCCGGGGTGCTGAGCCTGGGCGAGGCTCGGGAGTACCTGCAGGCCGTGCTGGCCGGGCAGGCCCGGGACATGGAAGACCTCTGGAAGCTCATGGCCTGCAAGGCCGCGGTCAAGGCGGGTCAGCCCCTGGCCCGGGACGAGGTGCTGCAGCTCCTGGAGGCCTGGAGCGCCACGGAGGAGCGCCAGTTCTGCCCCCATGGGCGTCCGGTGCTCCTCTCCTGGGACCTGGGCGATTTGGAGCGGCTCTTCAAGCGTCGGGGTTAGAGCGTTTTACCTTTGAAAAAGGTGAGACGCTCTTATGCAGTTCTCTGAACCAATGGAACATTGTTGCAGGGCAGCGCCTTGTTTCAAGGCGAAACTGCGCCAGTTTCCTCGGCCGCCCGGGGCAAGGCGGCGGGCTGCAGATAGGGGTCGGCCGTGGCCAGATGCTCCTGGACGTAGTCGCGCACCGCATCCTCCAGGGGCGTGAACTCCGGCGCACAGCCCACGGCCTGCAGCTTTTCCGTGTTGCTCTGGGTGTAATACTGGTATTTCTCCCGCAACTGCGCGGGCATGTCGATGTAGTCGATCTTCACGCGCTTCTTCATGGCCTTGAACACGGCCTTGGCCAGGTCGTTCCAGGTACGGGCCGTGCCCGTGCCGACGTTGAAGATGCCGTTGGCCTCGGGCTGGTCCAGGAAACGGCGGATCACTTCCACGCAGTCCTTGACGTAGACGAAATCGCGCTGCTGCCCCCCGTTGGCAAAGCCCTTGCGGTGGCTCTTGAAGAGCTGCAGGCGGCCGGTGGCGTTGATCTGGGCAAAGGCCTTGCAGACCACGCTCTTCATGTCGCCCTTGTGGTACTCGTTGGGGCCGAAGACGTTGAAGAACTTGAGGGAGACGACGCGTGAGAGCAGCCCCTGGCGCCAGGCCCAGAGGTCGAAGAGCTGCTTGGTGTAGCCGTACATGTTCAGGGGCTTGAGGGCCAGGGTGGTGGCGTCGTCGTCGTTGAAGCCCAGGTCGCCGTTGCCGTAGGTGGCCGCGCTGGAGGCGTTGATGAAGCGCCCCCCGTGTTGCAGGGTCCACTCGCAGAGAATCCGGCTGTAGCGGTAGTTGTTCTCCATGAGGTATTCGGCGTCGGTCTCGGTGGTGGAGGAGCAGGCACCCATGTGGATCACGGCGGTGGGTTTGGGGGCCTGGTTGGCCGCCACCAGGTCGAGGAAAGCGGTCTTGTGCATGTAGTCGCTGTAGCGCAGGTTCACGAGGTTTTTCCATTTCTCCCCGTGCCCCAGATTGTCCACCACGATGATGTCGCGGATGCCCAGCTCATTGAGTTTCCAGACCATGGCGCTGCCGATGAAGCCGGCGCCTCCGGTGACGATGTACATGGCGTGCGCTCTCCTGTGCTCTGTTGCGAAAAAAAGGGGTTCTCGGTTCTCTTGCAGGGGCGGGTTCGCGCGTCAAGGGCGCGGGTCGGGCAGGTCCGGTGGCGCGGGCCGGTCGGGCTGGTCCGCCCCTGCTTCGGGCACCGGGCAGGACGCGGCGCAGGGCTTTGCCCCTTCGTCTTGGACAGTGGGCCTGGTGCCCAGGCGCAGGAGGCGCAGGCGCCCCTGCTCCCTGACGCCGCGCAGACCGTAGAAGGGCAGGCTTTTTTCCATGGGGCGGCCGAACAGGAACAGGCAGTAGCCCTGGGTGGCGAGCTGGGGCTGCTCGAGGCGCCGGGCCAGACCGGCGCGGATGGCGGCGTCCAGCTCCAAAAGTTCGAGCACCGCGGCCTCGCTCTCGGGGCAGGGGCGCTCCAGCAGCCGGGTCGCGGCCAGGGCCAGGGCCGCGTAGGAGCACTGGGCCTCGTGCATGGCGGCCAGTTGCCAGGCCGCGCTCTCTTCGGGCAGGAGGTCGCGCCGGGTGAGCCGCCCCTGGTCGTAGGCGGCCCGGATGGCGCTGTCGTCCCAGCAGGCCTGGAGCCGACACTCCAGGGGGCGCTGTTCGTAGATGCCACACTCCTGACGCTGCTCCTGGTAATACCGACAGGTGAGGCCCTCGGCCGCGTACTGGATTTTCACCAGTTCCTCGGGCAAGGGGCGCACCGCGCCCGCCGGCTGATCGAACACCGGCTCGCCCTTGCGCAGGGTCAGGAGGACCCCGGTGTGCAACACCCCCTGGGTCAGCAGGGGCAGGTCCTCCTGGTGCAGGGCGGGACCGCCCCTGCGGCAACAGGTGCCGCAACGCCGACAGGTCTGTTGGGAATCCATGCTCACTCCTTGCCGCACACGGCCCGCACCCAGGCCGGGCAGGTGAAATCCTGCCACCCCACAAAGCCGGGGGTGGTGTTGAGGGTCCAGCCCGCCGCAAAGCTGCGGCGGTCCGCGCTCCAGAGAATCCGCTGTTCGGGGGCGAACAGCTCCGGCACACAGGGCCGGGACTCCCGCTCCGGCGCCCGCAGCAGGGGCAGCAGCTCCTCCACCGTGGGCAAGCGCCAGGCGCGCTCCCCTGCATAGCCTTGTTCGTTCAATTGCGCCACCCAGGCCAGGGCCTGCTCCCGCTCCAGGGGGTAGGGCGACCCCGCGCGCTGCCAGAGCAGGCCGTGGGTCGCGTCCCTTACCAGCTCCGGCCGTCCGGGCGGAATCTCGAGCCGCACCTCGCGCGGCAGGCAGGGGCGGTCCAGGGCGTCGAGCCCGAAGGCCCGAGCCGCGCTCACGGGGCCGGTCTTCAGGGGCGTGGCCCGCAGTCGCTGCCCCATCGAGGGTTCATCCACCGGGCAGGGCGTGGTGAACTCCTCGGCCGGGAGCCTGCAGACGCTGTCCTGCTCCTCGCGCCAGAGCCTGGCCAGGCGGCGCAGCTCCGCGGCCATGGCAGGGGCGTCCGGGAAGCGCGCCTCCCGCTCCTCGGCCAGGGCTTGGCGGAAAAAGGGGGCCCAGAAGGCGCCCGCCAAGGGGAAGGACTCGGGCAGCTCCCGGAAGGGCAGGGGGGGCAGCTGCCCGCACAGCAAGCGGTAGCAGAGCACGCCCACGGAATAGAGGTCGGCCCGGCCGTCCACGCTGTCGGGCTCGCGCTCCTGCTCGGGCGCGGTGTAGTAGGGGGTGCCGATCTTTACGGCCCGCGGCAAGGGGGGCGGGTTGTGCAGGGAATCGCGCTCCCCGCGCAGCCGAGAAAGGCCGAAATCGATGAGTTTGACCCGGTGCTCGGGGGTGAGCAACAGGTTGAAGGGCTTGATGTCGCGGTGCACGATCCCGGCGTGGTGCAGGCGCGCCAGACCGTCCAGGGTCTCCAGGGTGTGGCGCAGGGCCTTTTCGGGCCACAGGCGTCGGGTGGGGTCCTCGGCCCGGTAGCTCTCGCCGATGGCCGCGCCCAGGTTCTCGCAGGCGTACTCCATGGTATAGAAGGGGCGCCCCAGGTGCTCGTCGTAGTCCCAAAGCTGGGCGATGTGGGGGTGGCGCAGCCCAGCCATGATCCGCGCCTCGTGCAGGAACAGGCGCCGGAGCTCGGCCTCGCCGGCCACGGCCAGCAGTTCCTCGGAGGGGCGCAGGAGCTTCAGGGCCAGGACCTTGCGCACCTGGGGCAGGCGGACCTTGAAGACCTGCCCCATGCCGCCGCGCCCCAACAGGCCGATGATTTCGTATTTACCGATGTGTTTCATGCGGGATTTTTGCGCAGGTTTTGCGGAGCGGGACTTGTCACCGCAGCCTTCTGGCATACTGTTCCGGCAGCCCCAGGGCAAGGATTTTGGCGGCGGTGCGCTCGGCGTCGTAGTCCACGCAGCGCACGGTGAGCAGCCGGGGGCCGGGCTCCCAGAGCACGTACTTGGCGCGGCGGTCCAGCTCCCGGGGCTGCCCCACGCTGCCTACGTTGACGATGTGGGTCAGGTCGGGGGGCAGGGGCACGGGCCCCTCGCCCAGGTCGGCGCGCCGCAACTCGCGGCCGTCCCAGTGCACCAGGCCCAGCTCGTGGGTGTGCCCCACGAAGCAGACGCGCCCCCCCAGGGCTGCCATGCGTTTGGCCAGGGCGCGGTCGCCGAGCTGAAAGAGGTACTTGCGCACATCGTCCGGGGGGCAGCCGTGCACGAAATGACAGCTGTCCAGGCCGGGCTCCTCGGGCCGCCAGAACAGCGGCTGCCTGGCGATCCAGGCCTGGCTCTCCGGGGAGAGACCGCTGCAGGTGCGGGGGATGTCCTTGCGCAGCACGGGGTTGAACCAGGTGCGCTCCTTGCGGCGCAGGCAGGCCAGCTCGTGGTTGCCCAGAACCTGGCGCACGCCGCGCTCCCGCAGGAGTCGGGCCGTGGCCTCGGGCTCCGGGCCGTAGCCGATGCAGTCGCCCAGACTCACCACCAGGTCCGGGGCCTGGCGGTCCAGGTCCGTCAGCACGCTCTGCAGGGCCTCGAGGTTGGCGTGGACGTCGGAGAGCACCGCGATCTTCATGCCGGGCAGTCTAGTGTGATGTCCGCAAAATTCATAGCTATGAATTTTGCGGAGGACCGCGAACTGAAAAG
>CAZNSV010000151.1:0-7284 GCA_964575775.1 uncultured Desulfovibrionaceae bacterium | reverse complement strand
GGCTTCTTGATGTCCTCGAAGATCTCGTCCGCGGCCATGAGGATGTCCACGGGCGGGTCGTAGCCGATGATCTCCGCAACCTTGAGGTTCAGGGCGATCTTGGGCGGGTCCTGCCAGCGCTGGTTCAGGTCCCGGGGCTTGGCGCCGTTGAGGATCTTGGCGATGACGTCGGCGTGAAACTGCCCCACATAGCGAAATCCGGCCTGGGCGATGCTCATGAGCACCCCCTGCTGCACCTCGCGGGAGCCCAGCATGGAGAAGGTGGGGATCTTGTGCTTGTACAGAGGGTCCAGGAGCTGGGGCAGGGTTTCGGCGTTCACGCCCCGGTGCAGGGTGATGTAGGCCGCGTCGATTTTAGGGGCGAGTTCGTTGTAGCAGGCCACCACCCGTTCCTCGGCCTCCTTGCGGGGGATGTCGCTGAAGGGGGCGTGGCACTCCACCACCTCGAAGCCGCGTTCCAGCGCCACTTCCCGCACCGCTTCCAGTCCGGCGAAGGAGCGCCCCTCCTTGGTGTCCTCGTAGACCATGCCCAGGCGTGAAAAGGGCACGATGTCGTGGAACAGGCGCAGCTGCCGCTGGTAGCGTTCCGGTTCCACCTTGGCGTGCACATGGTCGAAGCCGGAATCGTCGGCACTCTTGACGATGCCGGAGCCCAGGGGGTCGGAAGCCGAGGCCACCAGCACGGGCACGTGGTGCTCGTCGTTGGCCAGGTCCTGCCCGGCCCAGGTGCCCAGGGCCAGCATCAGGTCGATGTCTTGTTTGTCGTTGAGTCGGGCCAGAACCTCGGCCTTCACGGCCGGGCGCCGCTCGTTGTCGAAGTCGCCGGGCGCGTAGTAGGCATCGGGCACCAGCTCGATGTAGTCGCTCTTGAGGTTTGCGGCCAGCGTCTCCCAGAGTTGCTTGTGGTCCGCGGTTTCCTTGGGGAACTCCACCTGCAGCCAGCCACGGTTCTGGAGGCCTTCGAGGATGACCTTGAGCAGCACGGGGTACTCCACGTACTGCCCCCCTTCCATGTAGCCGAAGCGCCACTTGCTGCCGTCGGGCTTCGCGACCGGGGTCACCGGGAATTCGCCCTTGTCCTTGAAGGGGGCGTCCTGGGCAGCGGCCGGTAAGCCGAGCCAGAGGGTACAGAGGAGAAAGAGCAGGGCCGGAAGGACAAGGCGGTGGTTCATGGTGTGCTCCGCTAAGGGGTGCCGGGATGAACGGAATGGTAAAGAAGTTTCCTATTTTCGGCAACAATGCCGGGAGGCCTCAAGCCGGGCCGTTGTAGCGGACGCAGAGCATGGTGATGTCGTCGGATTGCTTGGCCTGCCCCACATGCAGGTGGACGCGGTCCAGGATGCCTTCGATGAGGGCCTGGGGGGCGCGGTCCCGGAGCTCGGTCGCGGTCTGGAGCAATTGCTGGTCGGCAAAGAGCTGGTCCTGCTCGTTCATGGCCTCGGTCACGCCGTCGGAGTAGAGCAGGAGCATGTCCCCGGGGGCCAGGGCGGTTTCCAGGGGGGTGAAGGGCAGGTTGGGCATGGCTCCGGCCATGGGGCCGCTGATGCCCTTGACGAAGGCGATGCCGTCCCGGTTGAAGATCACGGGCCGGTTGTGTCCGGCGTTGGCAAAGACCACCTTGCCGGTCCTGAGGTCCAGGATGGCGATGATCAGGGTCACGAACATGGCGTTGGGGTTGTCGTGGGCCAGTTCGTTGTTGACCACGGAGACCATTTCCGCCGGGTCGTCGGTGTGTTCGGAGACCACCTTGATGAGGGTCTTGGTCACGGCCATGAACAGGGCCGCGGGCACGCCCTTGTCGGAGACGTCGCCCACGGTGAAGCAGAGGCGATGCTCGTCGATGAAGAAGAAGTCGTAGAGATCGCCCCCCACTTCCTTGGCGGGCTGAAGGAAGGCGTAGAGGTCGAATTCGGTACGGTCGGGAAAGGCCGGGAAGATCTTGGGCAAGAGCCCCATCTGGATGTCGCGGGCGATGGAGAGTTCGCTCTCGATGCGCTGCTTGGCCGCGGTGACCTGCATGAGGTTGTGGATGTTCTCGCGCAGGGAGCCTTCCATGAAGATGAAGGACTGGGCCAGGCGCCCCACCTCGTCCCGGAAGTGGCGGGGCAGGTCCTGGATGGGGGATTCCGCGGGCGCGGCCTGGGTGAAGTCCTGCTCGGGCATGACCATGGCGTAGTTGGTCAGTCGGGCCAGGGGGCCGGCCAGGCGGGCGGCGAAGACCAGGGCCACCAGCAGCCCCACCACGAACACTGCGCCGAAAACGTAGCTCTGGCGGGTCAGGAGGTCGTTGGCCGGACCCGCGATTTCGTTCTTGTCGGCCACGGTGCCGATGTACCAATCCAGGGGTTTGAAATACACGACATAGGAAACCAGGGAGAGTCGTTGGCCCTGGGCGTCGGACAGGGTGTATTCCAAGGGGTCGGGAGCCTCGTCCAGGGCGGTGGCCATGAGCGCGTCCAGGAGCGGGACGTTGGCGGCCGAGCCCTTGCTCAGGGCGGCGGCGATCTCCTCGGAGGGGCTGACGATGATTTCCTTGTCCCCGTTGAAGATGAAGACGAATCCGGTCTCGGCGAAGCGGACCTTGGCCATGTTTTCCCGCAGGACCTGAATGATCTCGCGCTGTTTCTGGGCCAGCTGTTCTTCCACGTCGCCCACGAAGGCCGCGGTGGCCACCACCCAGCCCCATTCCGGCACGGTGACGAAGTAGGCGTACTGCTTGACCATCTCTTCGCCGCTCGGGCCGTGGTGAGTGAAGGTGGAGAAGCTGTTGCCGTAGCGTTGGGCCTCCTCGCGGGCGGCGTCCACCATGACCCGGCCCTTGATGTCGCGGATGGAGGAGAGATCCTGCCCCACCAGCTCCTTGCGGGGGTGGTACAGGGCGCGGTTGTCGCGGTCGTAGACGAAGCAGTAGACCCCTTCGGATTCCAGGGAGGCCACCCAGCTCAGGGCCATGGCCTGGGCCCGCTCCGTGTCCAGCAGGCCGTCCTTTTGCAGGGTCAGGTAGGGGGTGAGCCCCTTGAAGACCATGCCCGAAAGATGCTGGACAATGTTCTTGACGCGTTTGATGGATTCGGCCTTTTCCCAGAGCAGGGCCGTGTAGCGGCCCTGGATGGTCAGGTCGATGAGGTGCAGGACGTTCTGTTGGGAGCGCTCTTCGGCCGAGACCATGGCCTGCTCCACGTCGCGCTTGGAAAAGAACATGATCCCGGTGGCCACCAGGGCCAGGATGAAGACGATGAGCAGAAACATCTTGGATCGGAGAGAGTACACGCCACACCTTCCTGCGCCAAGCGGGGATACGGACGGGAAAAATTCCCTGGCCCTCAACTCGCTGCAAGTGTATGATATTTTTCCTGACTAGGAAAGGACCTGCCAGGAGAAAAGCCGGGATCGCCACCAGAAGCGGATGTGAAAATCATGGCCATGACCAAGACGGGCATCCTGCTGGCCGCCTTCGGCTCCAGCAACCCCAAGGCACAGCAGACATTGTGGCGCTTCGACGAGAAAGTACGCGGCGCCTACCCGGGCGTGCCCGTGCGCTGGGCCTTCACCTCCGGGGTGATCCGCCGCCGTCTGGCCGGAGAGGGCAAGAAGACGGATTCCGTGCTCAAGGCCCTGGAGAAGATGCGCTTCGAGCGCTTCACCCACGTGGCGGTGCAGTCCCTGCACGTGATTCCGGGACGGGAGTTCCATGAACTGGCAACCCAGGCCCAGGACGCGGCGCTCACGGGGGACACCACCCTGCCGCACGGCAGCGGGTTCCGGCGGATCCTGGTGGGGGCGCCGCTCCTGGCCGACGAAGGGGACGTGGCCCTGGCCGCGGCTGCGGTGATCAGGCATCTGCCCCCCCAAAGACGTCCCGAGGAGGCCGTGGTGCTCATGGGGCACGGGACCTGGCACGAGGGCGACGCCATGTACCAGCGGCTTTCGGACGCGCTACGCCCCCTGGATGCGGGAATTCACATCGGCACCATGGACGGCGCGGGCTCGGTGGAGGACATCGCCCGGACCCTGGGGGAACGCTGGGTGCCCCGGGCCTGGCTCATGCCGCTGCTGGCCGTGGTGGGGGCGCATGCCCTGCACGACATGGCCGGGGAGCATCCCAGTTCGTGGAAGTCCGTCATCGAGGCTGCGGGCGTGCCCTGCACCCCTGTACTGGCCGGTGCCGCGGAATACGACGGCTTTGCCGCCATCTGGCTGGAGCATCTGGCCGGGGTCATGCAGCGGCTGCAGGGCTGAGCCCCGGCGCCTTGTTTCACGGGGCCGATGCGCTAGCGCGAAAGGGTGGCGTCCTGGCTTTTTGGGCTCTGGCGCAGGGCCGTGGTGGGCTTGTCGGTGCGGATGAGTTTGCGCCGCACCGCTGCCTCCGAGGCCGGGACCAGCTCGTGCCCCGTCACCTGCACCTCCGTGGCACCACCGAAACGCACCAGAATCATGCCCGCGAACCTGTCGCCCAGATAGGCCTCGACGCGGTAGACCCGTTCGGAGTTGTCCACGGAGAAGCGGGGCACGAAGTCCTTGCGCCGGATGGTCAGCCCACTCTCGTTCTCCTGCTCAGGATGGGTGTAGCCGATGACGTTGACGCGGCAGTCCGCCACGGACTGGACCAGGAAACTGTCCCGCACCCCCACCAGGGAGCCGAAGGGCACGAAGCGCTCCGCACCGTCGATGCGCAGGCTAAGGCCGTCCAGGCTGTAGTCGTACTCGAAGTACTCGGGGTGCAGATAGGTCAGGGCCGTATTGCCGTGATAGACCTGATACCCCTTGTCCGCGGTCCGCTCCATGGTCACCAGGGGGTTGCTGGAGGCGAATTCCAGCACCGCCCCCCGCTGCAGGGGCATGAAATTCAAGCGGGGGCGCACGTCCTCAAGATCCAGCAGGATGCGGTTGGCCGACATGGCCATGAGCAGGTTGCCGTTGATGGCGTTCTGCACGGCTTCGACACTGAGGGGAAAGGGGCGCTCGAACTCGATGCCCATGACGTCCATGAAGGCTTCGAGCATCTGCAGGTGGTAAAACACCCGCATGGCGGTGTTGAAATTCTTGCTGGCCTCCAGGCCGAAGGCCGCCTTGGCCCTGTTGATGGCGAAGTAGGTCAGGGTCTTTTCCATCTCCACGTCGCCGAGGCGCGTGTTGGTGTTCTTCACGTGCAGGGCGTGCTCCGGGTCGTAGAGGGAGCGGTTGACCTGACTGCACACCGCCTGGGCCACGTCTTCCAGACGACCGTAGGGGCTGTCCTCGATGGCGTCCTGGTCGATGATCACGCTCTGCCCCCAGCGTAAGGGGTTGCGCATGGGGTCCAGATAGGTGGGGCGGTAGTAGCCGCTGCCGTCGTGCATGTTCAGGACCAGGGCCACCCTGGGGTCCTGGATCACGGCCTTGATGCGGCGGACGGTCTCGAAGTCCGGGTCCGCGTCCTTGAGGGCGGCGAACTTGCGGTTCATGTCCCCATGCACGCCGCGACCGTTGCGCACGATGGACAGCAGGTTGAGATTGGGCACCACCCAGACCGAGCCCTTGGTGATACGGTAACGCGAGACCAGGATGTTGGCCGCGTTGAAGCCCCCGGGCTCGTCACCCTGGATGCCGGCCACCACGAGCAACGCCCGCTCCTTGCCCGGCCCGAGCTTGTGCAGGGTGAAGTCCAGATGCCCGCTGGCCTGGGCCCGAGCGGCTGTCAAGACCACCGTGCACAAGAGGCCAAGCAACAGGACGGTGAGCCGAGTGCGGCAACCTGTGACGACAATGGACCGTTTCAGAACAAACCTCCTGTAGCGACAGCCCCTTGTGGGGGGCGTCGATTCCTGGACATGACGCTGCACTGTGTGAAGGCAGGTATACAAAGCGGGTCGCCACAAATCAAGCTGTTCCAGACCGGCCGGGAGAGTTGCCTGGCATGTTGCCAGAAGCCCCCAAAGCGGGTAGGTGGGGTGTCATGGCCACGGCAGGTGCGTGGCAGGCACTCCGCGCCGCGCAGTCTGCAGGCGGCCAGGCGTCGCACCCCTTGCGGTTCCGGCCAGGCTTGGGTAAACAAGGGGGAAATTCTGAGGATACAGTTGCAATTATGAAGAAATATCTCGTCACTGTTCTCTATTCCATCTCGGAAGGGCAAACCAACGGCCATATGGAAGTGGAAGCCGCCAACGAGACGGAAGCCATCAAGCAGGTTCTGGACTTCATGCAGCAGAACATGCGCCTGCACCCGGATTACCGCCTGAACATGGTCCAGGTCAGTCCCGCCCAGGGGCGTTGATCCCGCGACAGCACCACCTACGCGCCCCGGGACTGTCGGCCGGGGCCACTCCTATTCCGGCGTGAAGGCCAGGGCGGCCAGGGGCGGCAGGGTCAGCTCCAGGAGCAGGCCGGAGCCGTGCTTTCCCGTCAGGGCCGTCACGCTCCCCCCATTCCCCGTGTCCGTGCCGCCGTAAAGCGCCGCGTCGGAGTTGAAGATCTCCCGCCAGGTCCCTCCTGAGGGGCAGCCGATGCAGTAGCCCTCCCGCACCACGGGCGTGAAGTTGAAGACCCAGAGCACCGGCGGATGCCCTGGCGCCGTGCGCAGAAAGCTGATCACCGAGGCCTGGTAATCGGTGAAGTCCACCCACTGGAAGCCTTCCCAGTCGTGGTCGTGCAGATGCATGGCCGGATACTCGCGCAGGATGCGGTTGAGGTCGCGCAGCAGACGGCCGAAGCCCTGATGCGCCGGGAAGTCCAGCAGCACCCAGTCCAGGGTGCCTTGCGAGTTCCACTCGGTCCACTGCCCCAGTTCCGCGCCCATGAAGAGCAGCTTCTTGCCCGGGTGCGCCCACTGATAGCTGAGCAGGGCCCGCAGGTTGGCCTGCTGCTGCCAGATGTCCCCGGGCATCTTGGAGAGGAGCGAGCGCTTGCCGTGCACCACCTCGTCATGGCTCAGGGGCAGCACGTAGTTCTCGCTGAAGGCGTAGAGCATGGTGAAGGTCAGGTTGTTGTGATGGTGGGCGCGGTGGATGGGCTCCTTGGCGAAATAGCTCAGGGAGTCGTGCATCCAGCCCATGTTCCATTTGAAGGTGAAGCCGAGCCCCCCGGTATACAAGGGGCGCGAGACTCCTGGCCAGGCCGTGGATTCCTCGGCCACCATGATGGCACCAGGGTAGTGGCCGTGCACCACCCGGTTGAGCTCCTTGAGAAAGTCGATGGCCGGAAGGTTCTCGTTGCCGCCGTAGGCGTTGGGGATCCACTCCCCCTCCTGGCGCGAGTAGTCCAGGTAGAGCATGGAGGCCACGGCGTCGATGCGCAGGCCGTCGAAGT
>CAZNSV010000150.1:0-7345 GCA_964575775.1 uncultured Desulfovibrionaceae bacterium | reverse complement strand
TTGGGCGTGCTTCTCCAGGGCTTCCTGTCCGTCCTGGGCAAAGGTCAGCTCCACGGGGGTTCCTGCCAGGAAGACCCGCAACAGCTCCTGGTTGGAAGGCGCGTCGTCCACGGCCAGGATGCGCAGTGGGGGCAACTGCCGCACTGTGGGTGCGCCTGCCGCGCCGTTGAGCAGCTCCGCCATGTCTTTCGCCTCGGCAAGGGGCAGGGGCAGCGTCACCAGGAACTCGGCCCCAGCCCCGGGCTCGCTCTGCAGGGCAATGAAGCCCCCCATGGCCTCGATAAGGCGCTTGGAGATGGCCAGCCCCAGCCCCACCCCGCCATGGCGACGGCTGGCCGAGGAATCGGCCTGGGTGAACTTCTCGAAGATGGCGCTCTGCCGATCCTTGGGCACGCCCTCCCCGGTATCGGAGACCGTGAAGACCACCACCGCTTCGGATTTTCCGGGTTCGGCCCGCAGGGAGATCCGCCCCACGGCCGTGAACTTGACGGCATTGGCGGTGAGATTGAGCAGCACCTGCTTGATTTTGCCGGGATCGCCCAGACGCCATTGGTGGACCCCGGGCACCTGGTGCACGGTGAACTGCAGCCCCTTGCGCCGGGCCTCGGGCTCCATGAGTGCGGCCACGCTGTCCAGCAACTGCCCCAGATGGAAGGCCTTGCTCTCCAACTCGAAGCTGCCGGCCTCGATGCGCGAAAAGTCCAGGATGTTGTTGATGAGGTTCAAGAGCTGGTCGCTGGCCGTCTCCAGGCTGCGGACATACAGCCGCTGCTCCCGATCCAGGGGCGTGTGCTGCAGCATCTCGGCCATGCCCAGCACGGTGTTCAGGGGGGTGCGGATTTCGTGGCTCATGATGGCCAGGAACTCGGACTTGGCCTTGTTGGCCTTGTTGGCCCGTTCCAGGGCCAGGTGCATGTCCCGGGTGCGCGACCCCACCAGGTTGTCCAGGTTTTCCAGGTGCAGGCGCAGCCGGTCGAGCATGGAGAGCATGGACTGCGCCACCCTGGCCGCCTCGTCCTGCCCCTGGGCCATGGTGGAGAGGTCCGCCTGATCCGAGGCGGACAGGGCGAAGCGCTGGCGGGGTATGGCGTCGGCCAGGGCCGCCAGTCTGGTCAGGGGGCGGGTGAAGCGGGTGATGGCCACAAGCAGCATCAGCAGATAGAAGGCAAAAACAGCGGAGAGCGCCATGAGCAGATCGCGGACCATCTTGCGGCTGGCCGCTTCGAGATGAGACTTGGAGATGGTGTAGCCCAGGAACCACTTCAGGGGCTTGAAATAGTCCAGATACACGAGCTTGCGCTCGGGTTTGCCTCCCCCGCCCGGTGGAATCCAGCTGTACTCCAGGCGGCCTACCCCGTTCAGGGCGGCCTGCTGGATCTCGGGGATCAGGGGCCCGCCGGTGTCGAGATTCACCACGGTGGCGTCGTTACGCGCGCTCAGGGTGGGATGGATGAGGGGGTTGCCGTGGTCGTCGCCCAGGAAGATGTACCCGGCCTCGGAGCCGTACCCCGCCGTGAACAGGCGCCGCAGGTCCTCGATCATCCGGTCGAGATCCTCGCGCGCCTCCTCGGAGAGCATGGCGATGGGCTCGAAGGTCATGACGTACCAGCGCCAGAAGGGATCATGGGTGGCGTGGACCAGGTAGCGCGTCTCCCCGCCGTCGGGTTCCTGCCAGTGGACCACGGTGAACACGCCTGCCTGGTCGCGCAGGGCTTCGGGCACTGCGGCAAAGGCCTCGTTGCCTCGCTGGTCGCGATGGCCGGTCCACTCCACGCCGATCAGCTCCGGGTTGGGGTGCAGCAGGCCGCGCAGGTTTTCGTCGAGCAGCCAGACCGGCGTGTGGTCCTGCGCCTGCTGGAGGAGGCTCAGCGCCATGTTCCGCGCCGTATCAAGGGGCAGGTGCCCCTGCTCCACGGCATAACGCAGAGCGGCGGTCTGGGCCCTGATCGTGTCGTTGCGGGTCACCAGTGCGCCGCGCCGCCGCTGCACGGCCTGCACCTGCTCCTCCATGAGGAATTGGTAGCGGTGCCGGATGTTCTCCATGGCCAGGCGGAGCATGTTCTGGGCGGCTTCTTCCTGTTCGCGGATCAGGAGCCGGGTGAACTGCTGCTGCCCGAAAAACACCACCGAGGCCATGGCGGCGAACACCGCCAGGAGCACGATCAGGGTGAGTTTGGCGAGCAACGAATGCACGGCGGCTCCTGGTGGATGGACTGGAGACTAACGCTCCTGGATGGTCTCGAAGATCACCGAAGCCTCGCTCAACACCTCCACCGGGGGGTGGAACTCGATGCGTCTGGCGGTTTCGATGTTGATGTAGATGTTGTGCGGGTCCAGAAAGACCTGGGGCAGGTCCCGTGGCTTGGCGCCGTTGAAGATCTTGGCCAGAATCGCGGCATAGAAGCCCCCCGCGAAGTAGAACTCCGGGCGGGCCATGGACATGAGCGCCCCATGCGCTACCTCGAAGTCCACACCCATGGAAAAGGTCGGAACCTTGTGCTCCAGGAAGGGCTGCATCAGCTGGGTGATGTTGTCCGGCACCACGCCGCGGTGGGTGGTGATGTAGAAGGCATCCACCTTTGGGGCCAGCTCCTGGTGACAACGCAGTACCGCCTCCCGGGAGGCGGCCTCGTCCACCCCGGAGAAGGGGGCCTGGCAGCTCACGATCTCGAAGCCCAGCTGCCCGGCCAGGGGCTCGATCTGGTCCAACCCGGCGTAGCTGCGGCCTTCCGGCGTGTCGTCATGGACCAGGCCCAGGCGCTTGAACCCGACGATGCCGTGGAAAAAGGCCACCTGGCGGGCGTAGCGGTCCGGGTCCACCCGGGCGTGCACGTGGTCCCGGCCCGAGTCCTCCACGGATGCGATGATCCCCGACTGCAAGGGATTGGAGGTGGAGCAGACCACGGTGGGCACGGCATGCTCGTCCGTGGCCAGGTCCTGCCCGGCCCAGGTGCCCATGGCGATGACCACGTCCAGGTCCCCGGCCTCGCGCAGGCGGGCCGTGGCTGCACTCTTGTTGCGAACGCGCGCTTCGGCGTCCCAGTCCGCGCTCCAGAAGGCGTCGGCCACGAACTCCAGATAGGGGGAGCGGGTCTCGCGAGCCAGACACTCCCAGGCGGGGCGGTTTTCCGTCATACCGGCGAAACACTGCTCAGGGGTGTTCTCCACCCAGCCCAGTTTCTCCAGTCCGGCCACGATGGACTCCAGCACCGGGAGATAGTCCTTGTAGGCACCGCCTTCGTAGTAGGCGATCCGCCAAGGGGCGCCCCCGTCCTTGGTGCGGGGCGTCACGGACTCCGGATCAGCCTGGGCGGCGGCGGGAAGCGCCGCGCAGAAGATGAGGACCAGAAGGACAAGCGGGGCGGAGCGAAGCATGGTCAATTCCTCGCAAGGGTTATGGTGCAGCACGGTGCGCCCACGGGCGGGCTTGCGGCACGGTTGAGGCGACCCCTGGAGGCGGAACGGGCAACGCTTTGTGCCCCAGGATCTCAAGCATCCTTAGCGGTCTGGGCGCTCGGGGTCGCCCTTGGCAGCTGGTTCCCTGTCGCGAAGACAGGTGGCAGAGCAACTGCTCCTCTGCAGTGGCGAAGCGGGAGTGTAGGAATAAGACTACACAGTACTATAATGCCACCATTAATGCAGCAACGCAATGATAAAAGATTGCCGTGGGGCTGCGCGTATGGTGATCCGTCAGTCTACCCTTTATGCATCAGGCTGGCAGTAGATTGACTTTTTTCGAAACTGCTCAAAATTCGGTTCTCCCTCATTCGGAGTGTGGCGCAAAGTCTTTTACGATTGTCGGACCAGTCTGGTGTGCGCTTATTCGTTTTTGAAATGGCTGTTTCTACATGGTTGCTGTAGTCTTGGTGTATCCGAACTTGCGTAGCTATGAATTGCGACTCGTCCTAAGGCGGCGAGTCGTCGGGTCATGGTCGGGCCATGGTCGGGCCTGACATGGGCATTGACACGGACCGCCAATTTCCGGCAAGACTGGGTTGAAATGCACGCTCCAGCACCCAGCACCTCCACGGCCCTTGGCCGCGCTTCCGGATCGCCCCTCCCTGGAAGGGTGGGGGCGCCTCGCCGTTCCTGCACGAGCGGTCCGCCCCTTGGCCGGCTGGTGGTGTCGCTCCTTCTCTGGCTCCTCGCGGTGGGTTGTGCCCGGGACTACGTCCCGCCTCTCTCGCCCCTGGAACCGGCGCACCCCCAGGCCGTGAGCACTCCCGTGTCCCCGCCTTCCATCAGGCTGGAAATCACGGCTCCGGTGACGCTGCAGGAGCTCCCTCCGGTCAGGTCGCACGACGGCCACGCCGGGCATCAGGCCCCTCCTGCCGGGCCCCCGGTCATGAAGGAGCACGACCATGCGCACCATTAGCCTGCTCGTGATGCTGGTGCTTGCCGTGGGGTGCGCGAGCACGGATCCCGGCCCCGCGGCCGAGCGGGTGCAGGCGGACGTGGCCGCGCGCTCCGGTTGGGGCGTGACCTGGCAGCGTGACGCCGACCCTGCCGCCCTGGGCGCGGCGGCCTCCTCCCCCGAGGCCCTTGGGGAGCGGGTGGGAGAGACGGCGCCGGACGCGACCGCCCAGCCGCTGCCGGTCCTGGAGTTGGAGCAGGCCGTGGCCCTGGCCCTGCAGCATAACCAGGCCCTGCAGGCCCGGTTCGAGGAGCTCGGCGTGGCGCAGGGCGAACTGGCCCAGGCCACCGTGGCGGCGGCGCCTCTCTTTTCCGGCAACCGCATGTATCTGCATGGTGCGTCGCCGGGCTGGGCCCTGGCCCTGGCCGTGGATCTGGCGCAATATCTGTTGCTGCCCCTGCAGCGGGACCTGGGCGAGGCGCAACTGACCAAGGCCGAGCTCGTGGCCACCGCGGCCATCCTGGACTGCGTCCAGGCGGTGCGGGAGGAGTGGTACGCCCTGGTTGCGGCCAACCAGAGCCTGGGCATCGCCCTGGACGAGCTGTTGGCGGCCGAGGCGGCCCATGAGCTGGCCCAGCGGCTGCGCGAGGCCGGGAACATCAGCGAGCTGGAGCTCCTGCGGCGGCGTGCGCCCTTTGAGACGGCCAAGTTGGCCATCGCCAGGGCCGAGACCGCCCTGGAGGACGCCCGGGAGCGGCTCAACGCCCGCCTGGGGCTCTGGGGAGGGGCGGCGCTCTGGGCCATACCCGCAGCTCTTCCGGCCGCTCCGGAGCAGGAACTGGTTCTGGACGAACTCGAGGCCCGGGCCGTGGCCGCCAGTCTGGAACTGGCCCTGGCGCGGCAGGAGGTGCAGCTGCGGGCCCAGGAGTTGGGCCTCGCGGAGTGGCGCTCCTGGCTGCCCTCTCTGGAAGTGGGGGCGGAGACCAAGCGCGAGGCCGGGGCCGACAAGTGGCAGGCCGGACCGGTCTGGTCCCTGCCGGTGTCGCTCCTGGCTCCGCCTTACGGGACCAAGGCCGCGGGGCATGCCGCCATCCGACGGGACTGGCACCGCTATCAGGCCGAAGCCGTGGCCGTGCGCGCCGCGGCGCGGGCGGTGCGGGCCCAGTTGCTGCATGCCCGCCAGGCCCTGGAGTATCAGCAGCGGGTGGTGCTGCCCCTGCAGCAAAACATCACCACCCAGACCCAGCTGCACTACAACGCCATGCAGCTGGGGGTCTTCGATCTGCTGGCCGCCAAGCGAGAGGAGCTGGAGCAGCGCCGCGCCCTGGTCCGGGCCGGACTGGACTATTGGCTGGCCCGCAGCCGGGCGGAGCACCTCCTGGCCGGACGACTGGCCGGAACCTCGGGCGGGCCGGGCTTGCTCCTGGACGACGCACTGCCCTGAGCAATGGGATAGCCCTATGAAACGACGCGATTTTCTGGCAGCGGCCCTCAGCGCCCCCTTGCTTGGCGCGGCCACGGCAGCGGCCCAAACCGGGCATGAGGGGCACGGTGCCCATGCCGGACACGGAGCCCACCCTCCGCCCGCCGCGCCGCCCGAACCTGCCGGGCACGACGCCCATGCCGGGCACGCCCCCCCGGTGCAGGACCCCCATGCGGGGCACGGGGTCCAGGCCACGGCCGGACCGCCCCCTCTGCCGTGGGAGGCCGTGGCGGCGCGCAAACTCCCCCCAGGCCGCCCTGGCGAGGACTACACTCCGGCCTTTGTGCCCAACGGCGCCACGCTGCCCTTCACGGTGGTGGACGGGGTCAAGGTCTTCCACCTCACCACCCAGGAGGTACGCCAGCAGGTGGCGCGCGACCTGCGCATCCGCGCCTGGGGGTACAACGGCCGCAGCCCGGGCCCTCTGCTGGAGGCGGTGGAGGGCGACTTCATCCGGGTCTACGTGACCAACAAGCTGCCCACCAGCACGGTGATCCACTGGCACGGCGTGCTGCTGCCCTCGGGCATGGACGGGGTCTCCGGGTTGACCCAGCCGGCCATTCCCCCTGGCGAGACCTTTCTCTACGAGTTCTGGCTGCCCCACGCCGGGACCTTCATGTACCACTCGCACCAGGATTCCATGACCCAGGAAGGGCTGGGGCTCATCGGCATGCTGGTGGTGCACCCCCGGCTGCCGAAAGAACAACGGCCGGACCGGGACTTCGTGCTGCTCATGCACGCCATGCGCGTGGCCGTGGACACCAGCCGCCCTGACCCCAACGAGATGACGGACTTCAACATCCTGACCCTCAACGGCGCGGTCTTTCCCGACACTTATCCCCTGGTCTGCCAAAGGGGCGACCGCGTGCGCATCCGCGTGGGCAACCTCTCGGCCATGGACCATCACCCCTTCCACATCCACGGCCACGCCTTTTCCGTGGTGGAGACCGACGGAGGCCAGGTGCCCGAGGCCGCGCGCTGGCCCGAGACCACCATTCTGGTGCCCGTGGGCTCGGTGCGCGTGGTGGAATTCATTGCCGACAACCCCGGCGACTGGTTCCTGCACTGCCACATGACCCACCACACCATGAACCAGATGGGGCACGGCCTGCCCAACATGATCGGGGTGGACACCTCGGGGGTGGACGAGAAGATCCGCACCCTGCTGCCCGGCTATCACAGCATGGGCCGCACCGGCATGGTCGCCCTGCAGGAGATGGGCATGCCCGTGCCGCCAAACAGCATTCCCATGCTGGGGGCGAAGCTGCAATTCGGCTACACTGAAATGGGCGGCATGAGCACCGTGGTCAAGGTGCGGGAACAGGCCCCGGACTACAGGGACCCCGGCCCCTACGCCTTTCCGGCCGGGACCGTGTCCCGGCGGGCCAGTCGCGAGGAACTGCGGCGCGACGGGCTGCTCTGAGTCGCCCCGGCGACGGGCTAGACCGGGCTCTCCGGTGCGCCCCCACTGGCCTTCTCCAGAGCCGCAAGCACGGTCTCGGGGCTGA
>CAZNSV010000149.1:0-7348 GCA_964575775.1 uncultured Desulfovibrionaceae bacterium | reverse complement strand
CAGGGCCGCGGCCAGGGCCGTGCCCAGGACCGCCCCCGCCCCGGCCAGGAATCCGGCCAGGGACGCCCTGCGGGGCGAACGCAGCAGCCCCCGGAACAGGTAGTGACAGAGCACGGCCGGTCCGGCCACGTTGAGGGTGTTGACCCCGAGCACGGTGAACCCGCCGAACTGGAAGAGCAGGGCCTGGAGCAGCAGCCCGACCAGGATGGCCGGGAAGGCCACCCACCCCAGGAGCAGACCCGCCAGGCCGCCCAGCAGCAGATGCACGCTGCTCGGCCCCAGGGGCACGTGCACCAGGGAAGCCACGAAGAACACGGCGGTGAGGACCGCCACGGGGAGCAGACGCTCGTCGTCCAGCCGCCGCAACCCCAGCCAAGTGCCCCCGGCGGTGAGCAGCGCGGCCGTGGCCAGCACGGGCGGGGAGAGGACGCCTTCGGAAATGTGCATGGCTCAGGCCTCCTTGGCGGCGGGGGTGTCCTGCAGGCTCAGGGCGCTGACGGCCTCGTCCAGCTGTCGCAGCCAGAGTTGGCGCAAGGGCGGGTGGTCTAGGGTGCCGGAGAGCCGGGTGCGGACCTCGAAGCCCGCGGCCTCCAGCCGCCGCTGCCATGAATCGGGTTGGGGGCCGTACATGTCCACCCGCACGTGGTGCCCGGCCACGCACATGAAGGGGAGCAGCCAGACCCGGCGGACCCCGGCGGCGCTCAACCCGGGGATGAGCTGCCCGATGTCCGGGCCGCCCATGAGCGCCCCCAGGTGGAGAAGGGGCTCGTCGCGCCGGGCCAGGGCTTCCAGGTCCCCATAGCGGCGGTGCCCTTGATGGTAGGTGCCGTGCCCCACCAGCACCACGGCCTCGTCGGGACGGCGTTCTGTCGGGAGATAGCCCCGCAGTTCCGCGGCTGCCCGCTCCAGGTCCTGCTCCGTGCACAAGAGCGGCCCCCCCACGCTGACCTCCAGGAACCCCTTGCGGGGGTGGCGGTAGACCAGGGCCTGCTCTCGGGTCCAGTGATACTCCACCCCGGGCACGGTGTGCAGGGACTGCACGGCCAGGTGGGTGACCCCGGCGTCGTGCAGCCGGGAAAGGGCCACGGCCACGGAATCGTGGTCAAAGCCGCGCTGGGCCAGCTTGCGGCGGACCTTGTGGGCGGTGAAGGCCCAGGCCGTATGGGCCTCGGGGTAGCGGGCGCGGACCTCGGCCTCGCACAGGGCGTACCCCTCCCGGGCCTCGGGCACGGCGGCACCAAAGGCCGCAAGCAGGATGCCAAGCTTGCGGGGGCGGGCACGGCGCGGCCCATGATCATGCCCATGGCAGTGCCCGTGCCCGTGTTCGTGCCCGTGGTCATGCCCGTGGTCGTGGTCGTGCTGATGCTCGTGACCGTGCGCGTGATCGGAACAGGGGCAGGAGCCCCCCAGATGAGAGGGGGCAATAGGATGCTTGTCCACAACGCCTCCTTGCAAAGGCGCGGGGTCGGAACAGGCGGGTGGAGCGACAGGAGCCGGAAGAGTGGGAACAGGGAGCAGCCGGACCGTCAGCCCCTTTGCCGGCAAAGACCCGTTGCCTCGGGGTGTGCAGTCGGCAGGTCTTCTGGCTTCCCCGGACCTCCGCCCCGCCTTCCCGGCCAGGCTGCACAAGGGCAGCGCGGGCCAGTGGCACCGAGGGGCGGCGTACTTCCCTGCCAGCTCGAAGGGCCAGGCAGGGCCGGGGTTACAGCGGCGGGTCCACTCCGGATTCGCACCGGATTCCCTGTTCGTCTCCAGCAGGAGAACCGACTGAATACCCTTGGCTAGACCTTTTCCCCGGGCTTGTCAAACCGCGACAGGCCTGGAAATCAGGTGGAGAAACCGCGCAAACCCTTGCCCGACAGGTCACGGTGGGATAATGTGTCATTATGACAACCGTTGTCCCAGGCAGGGACGTGTGGTGCGTCGCGTTTTCGCTTGCGGGCTGTGTGGCGGCCCCTGGGAGCTGGCGAAAACCGGCGGCGTCCTTGCGTTGACGGCAGGCAAGGGAGGGAGGCCATGCTGTTGAAAATGTGGAAAAAGAGTGTGCTGCTGGTGGTGCTGACACTGCTGGCGGGCGTTCCGGCCTGGGGCGGGGAGATCCGTCTGGGCATCGTGACCACCCCCGGCTCGGCGCAGTACGTTACGGCCAAGAAGTTCGAGGAACTGGTTCACGAGTACAGCGGCGGAACCTGGAGCGTCAAACTCTTCCACTCGGGGTCCCTGGGCTCGGAAACCACCATCCTGGACCAGATTCGGCGCAACGCCGTACAGATGGGCATCATCACCGTGGGCCCCTTCGACGTGCTCGTGCCCGAGGTGCGGGTCCTGGAGTTCCCCTTTCTCTTCGACGATTACGCCCAGGTGGACAAGGTGCTGGACGGTGAGGTGGGGCGCCAGGTGCTCGCCAGCCTGGAAAGGGCCGGGCTCGCCGGACTGGCCTTTTCCGAGAACGGATTCCGGCACGTGACCAACCGAATCCGGCCGGTGGAGAGCGTGGCCGACGTGCAGGGGCTCAAGCTCCGGGTCATGGAGAGCGAACTCCACAAGGAGTTCTGGCGGATTCTGGGGGCGGCGCCGCGCCCCTTGGGCTGGCCCATCATTGCCGACCTGCAGCGGGGTATCGTGGACGGGCAGGAGAACCCGCTTTCGGTGCTGGTGGTCTACCGGCTGCACGAGGTGCAGCCCTACCTTTCCCTTACGGGGCATGTGTACTCGGCGCACATCAACGTGGCCAATCTGGCCTGGTTCAATTCCCTGCCCCCAGCGGTGCGGGAGCTCATCGGCACGGCGGCCCGGGAGGCCGCGCGCTACCAAAGGGCCTGGAACCGCAGCAACGAGGCCGAGTTTCTGCAGCAGCTCAAGGCCGCGGGCATGCAGGTGGAGGAGCAGCCGGACAAGGACTCCTTCCGGGAGCGCGTCACCACCTTGCGCGATTCCGCCCTGTTCAGCGCGGCGGGGGTCCGAGCGTTGTTGGACGCGGCATTCGCCGCCTTGCAGGGGGGATAATACTTTAGCGTGTTATTTCTGGTGGTTGTTGATTTTATGAAGATATTGTAATGCCCCTTGCCTCGACGCTCTTCCCCGCCCTGGGGTATGAGGCAGCTGCGTGTCGGAGCGGGCTGTGTCCGGCAAGCGGTGCGGTTGTGAAAAAATTCATGAAAAAATCTAGACATCTTGCATGTCGCGTGCTAAGGCCGCACCATGCGCCTCTGTCCCTGCCCGAAAGCGAGGGTCTTTTTGGAACTGTGCCAAAGCGCGCGGAGGGCGGACAAGGGTCTGAAGCACAAAGCAATCCTGCGCCCCGCATCCTGATCCGTCGGGAGCGGGGAACACACCAGACTGTTCGGGCTTGCGCGGCGGTTCGCGATGCCCGGACCGGGAAGGAATGATGCCGGATTTGCCGTACAAACTTCTGCGATCAAGACAAAACAAGTTGCTGTCCGTGGGCCTGGGCGGGTTGGTGTTGCTGGCGCTTGGGGTCGCGGTTTTCCATTTTTCTGGCGGCGCGTTTTTCGGAAGCGGCGTGCAATCCTCGTCTTCCGCCGTTTCGGCGGCAGGGGGCGAGATCCCGCCTGGTTTCGTGCCTGTGCAGGTGGCGGGAGTGCCCTTGTTGCAGGTGGAGCCCGGCGACCTGGTGCGCATCGAACCGGGTTGGGACATCCGAGGGCTCCTGGAGGTGCGGCGGGAGTTGGGGCTGAAGGAGGCCGGACTGCTGGCGGTGGAAGAGGACACGGAGCCGCTGGTGGAGGCCGTCTGGGAAGCCGAGGCCCTGCGGGAAACGGCGCAGGCCGAGCAGAGCGCCGCACTCAAGGAGGCAGCGCGCCGGGATCGTCTGGCCCGGCTGCAGGAGAGGCTGGACACCACCCGCAGCCGCCAGCGTGAGGAAGACCGCAAGTCCCCCGGGGAGCACAAGGGGGTGGTGGCTTCCGGTGAATCCGTCTCCGTGCTGCTGCAGGAGTACCTGACTCCGGCCGAGGTGGAGGCCATGGCCCGGGCCTGCAAGGACGTCTTTCCGCTGCACCAGATCCGGGCCGGTCATTCCTACGCGGTCACGGTCTGGGACGGCAAACTCAAGCGCTTCGAATACGACATCGACCGCGAGCGCAAGCTGGTGGTGCATGCCACGGAAACGGGCTTCGAGGTGGGCGAGAAGCAACTCGAGTTCGAGACCTTCACGGCCCGTCTGGCCGGAACCATCACCCTGAGCCTTTTCGGCGCCGTGGAGCGCATGGGCGAGCGCGGCGACCTGGCCATGCGTCTGGCCGACATCTTCGGCTGGGAGATTGACTTCATCCGTGACATCCGGGTGGGCGATTCCTTCAAGGTACTGGTGGAAAAGCGCATGCACAAGGACAAGCTGCTGGGCTACGGCAGCATCCTGGCTGCGGAATTCGTGAACCAGGGCGTGCGCTACCAGGGCTTTCTGTTCCACGACGCCAACGGCATTCCGGGTTACTACACCGCGGACGGCGACAGCCTGCGCAAGGCGTTTCTCAAGGCGCCACTGGAGTTCACGCGCATTTCGTCGGACTTCACCTGGAAGCGGTTGCATCCCATCCTGAAGACCCATCGCCCCCACCCGGGTATCGACTACGCCGCTCCCACCGGGACCCCGGTGAAGACCGTGGGCAACGGCACCGTGACCTTTACGGGCTGGACCAACGGGGGGGGGAATACCATCAAGATACGCCACATGAACGGTTACGAGACCGTGTACATGCACCTGAGCCGATATTCCAAAGGGCTGAGCAAGGGCAAGAAGGTCCAGCAGGGCGAAGTGGTGGGCTTCGTGGGCAGCACCGGCCTCTCCACCGGGCCGCACCTGGATTACCGGATGCTCAAGGACGGCAAGTACATCAACCCGCACAAGGTGGTGAACCCCAAGGCCGCGTCCCTGCCCAAGGAGTTGCTGCGGGCATTCAACGACCGGGTGCGTCAGCTGAGCGTGCACCTGGAGAACGAACGCTTCCAGCCGGTGCGCGATTTCGCACTGGACGCGGAGCTGCCCGACATGGCCATGCGCTGAACTGCCGCTACTACCCCAGACTGAAGAGCCCCCTGTTCCGGAAGGCCGGAGCGGGGGGCTTATTATTCAGCGTCGGGGCTTGTCCTGCTCAGAGGCTTCGGGGGCGTTGCGATCGAAAATCTTGCCGCAGACAGCGGTATAGAAGCAGTAGCCGTTGCCGCCGTTCTGCTTGGCGGAATACATGGCGGCGTCGGCGTGGCGCATGAGTTCGTCCGGGGTGGTGCCGTCGTCGGGATAGAGGCTGATGCCGATGCTGGCACCGATGACGCAGCGGATGCCCTCGGGGTGGTAGGGCTCCTTGAGGGAGTGCACCAGGTCCCGGGCGATCTTTTCCACGTCCTTGTCGCTGCGGACATTGGCCAGGAGTAGGGTGAACTCGTCCCCGCCGACGCGGGCCGGCGTGTCGGAGCTGCGTACCCTGACCTTGAGTCGCTCGGCGGCCTCGGCCAGGAGCAGGTCGCCCACGTGGTGGCCGTGGCTGTCGTTGACGTGTTTGAAGTCGTCCAGGTCCAGGTAGAAGAGAGCGAAGCGCTGCTGCATGCGCTCGGCCTGTGCCACGGCCTGCTCCAGCCGCTCCTGGAAGAGGTAGCGGTTGGGGATGCCGGTGAGCTCGTCGATGGTGGCCTTGTGCTGGAGCTGGATCTCGGAGAGCTTGCGCTCCGTGATGTCCTCCATGAGGCCCTCCAGGCGCAACACGGTGCCCCCGGTGCCCGAGGCGCTCCAGGCGCTGACCGAGACCCAGATCTTGCGTTGGTCGCGCCGCAGGACCTGCAGCTCGAAGTTGGTCACCGCGGCCATGTCGCGCAGGGCCTCCAGGAGTTGGGTGCGGCTCTCGGGATCCACGGCCGTGGCCAGGAATTCCGGATTGTGGCGCAGCAGACTCTGGGCGCTCTTGTAGCCCAACATGCGGGCCATGGCAGGATTGACCTTGAGCAGAGTGCCTTGGGGGCTGGCGATGAAAATGCCCTCCACGGCGTTCTCGAAGATGTTGCGGTAGGTCTGCTCGGCCTGGCGCAGGGCGTCCTGCATGGCCCGGGCCTCGGTGACGTCCTCCACCAGGTCCACGTAATACTGAGGCTCGCGCTTGTGGTTGCGGACCAGGGTCATGGTGGTCTTGCCCAGGCGCAGGTGCTCATCCTTGCGGCGGTAGCGCTTTTCCTGGGTCATGGTGGCGTGGGTGCCTTCCAGGAGCAGCTTGCCGGCGGAGGAGTCCAGAGGTTGGTCTTCCTCGTAGAGGATGTCCCGCAGGCTGCGCTGGAAGAGCTCATGCCGCGAGTAGCCGAGCATGCTGAGGAACATGGGGTTGCAGTCGATGAAGCGGCCGCTCATGTCGCGCAGCACGATGCCGATTCCGGCCATCATGAACACGGCGCGGAAACGGGCCTCGCTGTCGCGCAGGGCTGCCTCGGCGCTCTTTTTCTCGGTGTTGTCGATGCCGGTGCCAATGATGAACTCCACCACCCCGCCGGGCCCCAGAATGGCGGAATTGTTCCAGGAGATGAGACGTCGGGCGCCCGAGCGACTGAGCCAGAACCCCTCGTAGGAGTTGGGGAAGTTCCCGGCCTTGAGCTGGGAAAAGACGGTCTTGGTCACGGGGATCTCGGCTTCCGGGATGATCAGGTCCCAGATGGCGCGGCCCAGGACCTCGGCGGCCTGGTAGCCCGAAGCCAGCTCGCAGGCGCGGTTGAAGCGCAGGATGTTGCCGTCCCGGTCCAGGACCACCACCAGGGCCCCGGCGGTGTCGAGAACGGCGGCGATGAAGTCGCGTTCGGTAATGAGCTCGCGCTGGGCGCGCTTGCGCTCCGCGACCTCGTTCTGGAGCTGCGCGTTGGCGTGGGTCAGGTCGCGGGTGCGCTCGGCCACTTCCTCTTCGAGGCGGTTGCGGTGTTCGAGCAGGCACTTTTCGGATTCCGCCAGCTTGGCCACGTGCTCCTTGAGCTCGGTGTTGATGTCGTTGATGAAGCGATAGAGTTCGAAGCTCTCGATGACCTGGGCGCTGGACAAGAGGATGATGGACAGCAGGGCGTAGGAGGTGTCCAGGATGTCCTTCTTTTCCTGGTCCAGGAGCCCGATGAACATGCCCCGGCTGCGTGCCGCGGTGCTGATGGCACAGAGCAGGAGCTCGCCCTGCTGGTCGGAACTGGAGACCACCAGGGATTTGTCACGCTGCAGGACCCAGGCGAAGGTGCCTTCCTCGATGAGGAAGCGGGTTTCCCGTTCGAGGTATTCGCTGCCGTCCGGGGGGTCGGCATAGGCCAGGTAGAAGTCGGCGTCGTCCTCGTTGACCAGGTAGATGCCCACGGAACGGAAGCGGATGAGGGA
>CAZNSV010000148.1:0-7401 GCA_964575775.1 uncultured Desulfovibrionaceae bacterium | reverse complement strand
GGGTAGATTTGTCGCCAGTCGTAGTTGTCGCTGGACACGCCCGGGTCCAGGGTGTGGATGTCCGAGGACACGCCCACCACCAGGGTTCCCTGGTCGGCGGCATGGGCGGGCAGGGCCAGACAGAGTACAAGCAGCGTCAGTAGAACAATGCGTCGCATGCGGGAGCCTCCTGGTGGTAAAAGTAACAAATCCGACATATTTGCCTTACCTCTGTCCCGCAAATGCGTCAAGACGGGGTGGCGAATTCTCCCCGCCGGGGCGCGCGGGCCCCTGCGGCCATTGTCACGCGAGAAGCCGCTCCGCCGTGGACAAAAAGCCGTGTCTTTGGCAGGGTTGGGCCCTAGGCAGAGGCATGGGGCCGTCCGGAGCAGCCGCCTCCGGGCAGACAGCGTTGCGGGAGGTTGCAGCATGGCCGTTCTTTCCGAACAGAAGTTCCGGTTCCACTCCATGGCCCAGCCCGGCGACACCTTCAGCGTGATCCGCTTTGCCGGGAGCGAAGGGCTCAACGCCCTCTACGAGTTCGACATCGAGCTGGTCTCCCAGCGCGAGGACCTGGACCTCACCGAGATCCTGGAGAGCCCGGCCACTTTCACCGTGGTCCGCCCCCAGGGGGATGTGCCCTTTTCCGGCATCCTCAAGTTCTTCGAGCAGCGGCAAAAGGTCGGCCGCAACATCTTCTACCGCGCCGTGCTGGCCCCCAAGCTCTGGTGGCTGACCCTCACCCAGCACAACCAGGTCTTTCTGAACAAGAGCGCGCCCCAGTTCCTGGCGGAGCTGCTGCGGGACGGCGGCCTGCAGGCCTCGGACTTCGAGTTTCGCCTCCAGAAGCAGTACCAGAGCTGGGAGTACGTCTGCCAGTACAACGAGACCCACTACAACTTCTTCCTGCGCTGGCTCGAACGCGAGGGCCTCTACTACTTTTTCGAGCAGGGACCGGGGGGCGCCAAGGTGGTGGTCACCGACACCCGCATCGCCCACCAGGCCATGCCCCAGGGCAACGGCATCCGCTATTCCCCGCCCACCGGAATGGAGCACGGCCACCGCCAGGAGCTCCTCAGCAGCTTCACCCTGCGCCAGCAGATGGTGCCCAAGGACGTGCGCCTGCGGGACTACAACTACCGCACCCCCGCCCTGGAGCTGCAGGGCACCGCGGACGTGGCGGACTACGGGCGCGGCACCTTCTACCAGTACGGCGAGCATTTCCGCACGCCCAGCGAGGGCGAGACCCTGGCCCGCATCCGCGCCGAGGGCTTCAAGTGCCGCGAGAAGCTCTTCCACGGCGAGAGTGCCGTGCCCTTCATCCGCCCCGGCTTCGTCTTCACCCTGGAGGGGCACTACCGTCAGAGCTTCAACCAGGACTACCTGACCATCCAGGTGGACCATCGCGGCAACCAGGCCGCCTATTTCCTGGCCGGACTCGGCAAGACCCAGGGGGAGGCGGACCGCGAGGCCCGCTACGAGAACAGCTTCACCGCCATCCCGGCGGAGGTGCAGTTCCGCCCCTTGTCCGAAACGCCCAGGCCCCGGTTCAGCGGCACCATGAACGCCTGGGTGGATGCCTCGGGCTCCGGGAAGTACGCCCAGATCGACGACCAGGGGCGCTACAAGATCCGCCTGCCCTTCGACCTCTCGGGCCGCGACCAGGGCAAGGCCTCGGCCTGGGTACGCATGGCCCAGCCCTACGGCGGCGACAACCACGGCATGCATTTCCCCCTGCACAAGGGCACCGAGGTGCTCTTGACCTGCATCGACGGCGACCCCGACCGCCCCATCATCCAGGCCACCGTGCCCAACCCGGATTTTCCCAGCCAGGTCAGCCAGCAGGAACAGACCATGTGCAAGATCACCACCGGGGGGCAGAACAAGATCCACATCGAGGACAAGGAAGGCTCGCAGCGCATCCTGCTCCATTCGCCCACCCAGGGGTCCTTCGTGCGTATCGGCGCGCCCAACGACCCGCCCCCTCCGGCCGCGGTGGACCGCTCCTACCACACCACGCCCACGGAGAACAAAGACGGCATCACCCTGGTCACCGGGGGCTTTCTGGACATCAACGCCCAGGCCAAGAACCAGATCATCCTGGGCGAAAACACCGCCTGGACCGTGGGCCTGGACTGGAAGCTGGTGGCCGGGGAGCGCATGGACATGACCCTGCTGCACCGCACCAACGTGCACGTGGGCTGGCTCACGGACATCAAGTGCGGCGGGCACTGGACCTTTGCGCCCATCTGGCAGGACATGCGCGCCGCCTCCTCCAAGCAGGCCGCGGTCTCCAACGAGGTGGTCGCGGAGCGCTCCGAGGAGGTGGCCGTGCACGAGGAAGTGGTGGGGGAGCAGAGCGAGGTCCACGGCGCCCTCACCGTGGTGAACGGCGAGAGCACCCACATGGCCGGGGAGAGCACCGGCATGTTCGGCGAGCGCACCGAGATGAGCGGCGAATCCACCATCATGGCCGGGGAGCTGACCTTGCTTTGCGGCGAGCTGACCACCCTCATCGGCGAGGAGACCGACCTGGTGGGCGAGCAGACCCAAATGGTGGGCGAGCAGACCACCATGGCCGGTGAGCTGACCGTCATGGCCGGGGAATCCACGGAAATGGCCGGGGAAAAGACCATCATGGCCGGAGAGCTGACCATCATGGCCGGCATGACCATCCTGCTCTGAGCCCATGAAAGTCCTCAAGGGCAACCAGCACTCCTTTCTCTTTCGCAGCTTCGGTTGGAAAGGGGGGCGCTATTGCAGTCTGGCCCTGCTGCTCTGCTTCGACCTCACGGCGCCCGAAAGCCTGCTCACGGAGCAGCAGCTTTGGGAAGGGGCCATGGCCGAACTGGGTAGCGGTCAGGCTCTGGACGAGGGCTACCCCAAGCCCCAGGCCGAGGTGCTGCTGGCCGGGGCCTGCCACGCCCCCCGGGGGCAGCGGATCCAGGCCGCGCGGGTGGGGCTGCATCTGGGCGACATCCACAAGATTTTGGCCGTGTTCGGTCAGCGCTACTGGCTGCGCAATTCCGGAATGCCCGACAGGATCAGCGAGCCCTTGCAGTTCGAGCGCCTGCCCCTGACCTGGGAGAACGCCTTTGGCGGTCCGGGCAACGCGCTCAACCCCAAGGGCCGGGGCCTGGCTCCGGTGCTGGACGAGGAGGGGCAGGAGCGTCTGCCCCTGCCCACCGTGGAGCTGCCGGAACAGTTGGTGGGGCTGCAGAGCGACCGCCCCCCACCGGCCTGCTGCCTGCCCCTGGAGCTGACACACCCCCAACGGCGGCGTTACCAGGGCACCTACGACGCCAAATGGCAGCGCACGCGGCACCCCGACCTGCCCGACGACTGCCACCCGCTCTTCTTCAACACCGCGCCCGAGGACCAGCAGCTCAGGGAGCGCTTTTTCCAGGGCGGCGAGGCCCTATTGCTGGAGAATCTGCATCCGGATTATCCCGAACTGCACGCCTCCCTGCCCCGCGTCAGGGGGCGCTGTCTGGTGGCGCGGGTGCCGCGCCAGGGCCCCCAGGGGGCGGAGCAGGTCTTCCAGGACCTGCAACTGAACCTGGACACGGTCTGGCTCCTGCCCTCGGTGCTGCGCGGCATCCTGGTCTTCCGGGGCGTGTGCGAAACCGGGGATGACACGGCCTCGGACATCCAGGACGTGTACCTGGCTCACGAGCCCCTGGACCAGGCGCCCAGGCCCATGGGTTTCTACAAGGCCGAGCGGCTCAAGGCCCTGCAGCGCAAGGTGACGGTGGACCAGGCGCCCCTGCAACGCGCCCAGGCCAAGGTGGACGCGGCCCTGCAGCAACTGCGCGCCCTGCCCAAGGATTTGGAAGCCATGCGGGCCAGGACCCTGGGCCAGGGGCCGCGTCTACCCCGCACCCCCGCCGAACTGCAGGCCGGGGCCATGGCCCAGCTGGCCACCAGGCTGAAGGGGCTGCAGGCCCTGGAAGGGTTGAGCGCGACCCTGCAGGCCAAGGTGGGGGGCCCCATCCCGCCGGACCTGCCCCAGACCTTCGCGCAGCTGCGCAAGGGGCTGGCCGGGATGCAGCAGCGCCTGGGCGGCCTGGCCGCGAAATCGGCCCAAGAGGCGAAGCAGCGGGCCGAGAACCTGCAGGCCGTGCGCAAGGACCTGGGCGCCAAGCTCAGGGAACGACTCTCCCCGGAGCAGCTGGCCCGGGCCGGGATTGATCCCGACAAGTTCCCTCCGGACTTTCCCACAACGCCCCAGGACCCCTGGCAGGAGCAGGGGCTGGCCTTTGCCGTGGCCTGCCGCAAGCGGCTGCTGGGACTGGACGAGGCGCCCCAGGATCCGGAAGGGGGCCGGGTGCTCGCCCGTCTGCTCTCCCTGGGGCTGTCGCGGGCCACGGTCAAGCGGCATTGGCTGGGTTGGAACCCCGTGGCCCGGGAGTATTTGCCCCAGGCCTGGGGGCTGCCCGCCACCGAGGCGCTGCTGGCCCTGCCGCCGGGGCTGGTGCTGCCCCGTTTTCTGGGCGCGCGGCTCACGGAGCTGCGTATCCGCGCCTTGCCTCCCTCGGGGGGCGTTGCCGGGCGTGATCAGGATTTCCTGGTGCCGGGCGCCGTTGCCGAGCCCTTGTTCGTCCCGGCTTTGACTGCGCTGGGCGAGGCCGCGCCTCTGCTGCTGGTGGGGGATGAACTGGAGCTGCTGCTGCTGGAGCAGGAGGTGGGGGACCTCTGCTCGTTGCTGGTGCTGCCCGGGCCGGAGGTCACGCCTGGGGGCGAGGCCGTGGCGGCCCTGAAGGCGTCCTGCAGGGTGCTCCTGGTGCTGGGAGAGCAATCAGCGCGGGACTTCGACCCGACAGCCTGGCAGGGTGTGGCCCAGGGGCTCGGGCCCCTGGTCTTGCCCAAGGGGCAACGGCCCAGCGAGGCGCGGCGGCTGGGCGTGGCCCTGCGACCCTGGGTGCTGGCCGCCTTGCCGCCGGACCTGGCCGCTCAAGGGGCGGACGGGGTGCAATTGCCCCCGAAAGATGGTCCGCCGGGCAAGGACGCGGTGGCCAAGCCGCACATCGCGCTGCCGGACCTCAGGGGGTTTGCCGCGAACCTGCGTCAGGAGCTGGGGCAGGGCATCAAGGCGCGGGTGCCGGACATGACCGGCCGCAAGGCCGAGCTGGAGGCCCTGGCCGCCGCCGAGTTGCGCAACCTGGGGCGCGACCCGGCCGCTCTGCTGGGTCCGGCGGCCACAGCGGGTTTGCGCCCCCCAGGGGCCATGGGGCAGGAGGTGGCGCGGGTGCTGCTGGAGCATGCCACCGGGCTGGGGCAGGGCGCTGCCGCGGCCAGGGCGGCGGCAACCCTGCGTGACCGGGCTGCCGAGGCTCAGGCCCTGGGTGCGCGCTTGCAGGGTGTGAGCGCCGAGGCGGCGAACCTGCGTAGTGGTGCCAAGGGCAAGCTGGCCGGGCTGGCGGCCGGGGACAAGCCGCCTCGTCTGGCCGAGGCCCTGCGGGAGCAGGGGTTGGATCCCGAGCGGTTGCGCCCCCTGACGCGGGAAGAGGTCATCCAGCGGCATGGCGCGGGGCAGAGCCTGGCCTACTGCGATCTTTCGGGTTTGGATCTGGCGGGCCTGCCCCTGTCGGGGGCGCGGTTGGGGCAGAGCCTCTGCCGCAAGACCAATTTCAAGGGCTGCGACCTCTCGGGCGCGGACTTGGCCCAGGCCCAGCTCACGGAGGCGGATTTTTCCGGGGCCGACCTGCGGGAGGCGAGCTTCGTCAAGGCGCTCTGCGCCAAGGCCCGCTTCGGCGGGGCGGGGCTCCGGCGGGCGGATTTCTCCCGGGCGGACTTGAGCGAGGCCGACTGCACCGGCGCGGACCTGGGGGGCGCGCTCCTGGACATGGCGCTGCTGCGCAAGACGCTGCTGGTCAAGGCCGACCTCACGGGCTGCCGGGCCAGGCTGGCGGTGCTCAACGAGGCCGACGCCACGGGCGCGGACTTCAGCCGGGCCGAACTGCGCAACTGCATGCTGCAGAAGGTGCTGCTGGACCAGGCCGACTTTACCGGCGCCACCCTGGGCCTGACCATGTGCAGCGGGGTCCTGGGGGAGGGCGTCCGCTTCACGCATGGGCGCCTGAGCGAGCTGCGCATGTCCGGCGGCACCCGGCTGCCCGGGGCGGACTTCTCCGGCGCGGACCTGCGCAAGGCCTATTTCCGCGAAACCAGCCTGCGGGGCGCCGTGTTCCGGGGCGCGGTGCTCGAGCGGGCCATGTTCGACGGCTGCTCCCTGCTCCTGGCGGATTTCCTGGGTGTGAACGCCAGGTGGTGCCGGTTCGAGAACTCGGACCTGGAAGGCGCGACCCTGCGCGGGAGCAACCTCTTCCAGGGCTCCCTGCGCAAGTCCCGGCTGGTGCAAACCGACCTGCGCGGCAGCAACCTCTTTTCCGTGGACCTGACCCGGGCCGTGTTCGGCGAGACCCTGCTCGTGGGCGCCAACCTCAAGCGCACTCTGCTCTGGCAGCGTGACGACCTGCTGGAGGAGCCGCGATGACCTGGACCCGCGAGACCCTGCTCCAGGCCGTGGCCGAGAAGCGGACCGTGGCCCGGGCCGACCTCCGGCACCTGGACCTCTCCGGGGCCGTACTCCAGGGGGGGCGCTTCGAGCACTGCGACTTTTCCGGGGCGCGCCTGCGCGGCCTGCACCTGCAGGGTGGCCTGCTCGCCCACTGTCAACTGCACGGGGCGGACCTGGAGGCGGCGGACCTGACCAAGACGGAACTGCGCTCCGTGGACCTCTCGGGCGCGAACCTGCAGCGGGCCGTGCTGCACATGGTCCGCATCCACAAGGGCAACCTGGGCGGCGCCAGGCTGCGTCAGGCCAGGCTGAGCTGGGCCGCGGTGCAGCAGTCGGACCTCAAGGCCGCGGACCTCACGGCCCTGGACTGCGAGCGCACCCTGTTCTCGGCGGTGCTCCTGGAGCAGGGCAACCTGGAGCGGGGGAACTATCGCCGCTGCGCCTTCCGCAACGTGGCCCTGCGCGGGGTGCGGCTCACGGGGGTGCGGATCGCGGAGAGCTTTCTGGGCGAGGCCCGGCTGGCCGGGCTCAACCTCCAGGGCTGCACCCTGCACAAGGTCAATTTCCTGGGCGCGGACCTGCGGGAGGCCGACCTCTCCGGCGCGGACCTGCGCCTGTGCAGTTTCGTCAAGGCGCGCATGGCCCGCTGCCGCCTGGAGCGGACCGTGGCCGACAGCATCGGCTGCCACGAGGCCGGGTTGCAGGAGGCGGTGCTGCGCGGGGCCTCCTGCCGCCAGAGCTGGTTCGGGGAGGCCGATTTGACCCTGGCCGACCTTTCCGGCGCGGACCTGGCGTCCAGTGGCTTCGTGCGGGCTGTCTGCCGGGGGGCGCGCTTTCGCGGCGCGAGCCTGACCCACTGCGATTTTTCCCATGCCGATCTGCAGGGCTGTGACTTCTCCAGC
>CAZNSV010000147.1:0-7416 GCA_964575775.1 uncultured Desulfovibrionaceae bacterium | reverse complement strand
TCCAGCCGAAGCCGCAGCCGGCCTCGAAGGCGGACGTGAAGCGCTCCTCGGCCAGCTCCGCCAGGATCAGGTCCTGGAAGAAGACCTCGCGCTCCAGATAGCCCGAGGCCAGGATCTCGTCGCGGTAGGCCTGCCCCCGCCAGGCCCAGTAGTCGCGCTGGTCGCGCAGCTTGGGCAAGGTGAGGCCGAAGGTTTTGTAGAGGAATTCCTTGAGCCGGTACTCGACCTTGAAGAGCTCGATGCCGCAAAAGGTCTTCCAGTGCCTGCCCGGGCTAGCCATTGCCGCCCTGCTCCTTGCTTTCGTAGGTGTAGTCCTCGCGGCGTTCGCCGTCCAACTCCACGGTGACCTTTTTCTTCTTGGCGCCGTGGTGGCAGAGGGAGCAGACCGGGCTTTCCAGGCGGCGGCCCTCCAGGTGCAGGCGACGCTGCCGCCCCTGGAGCTCGTCCCAGGCCTGTTTGACGCCGGTCTCCCGGGCGTTGCCCAGAATCTCCTCCATCCGGAAATCCGAAGGGCACTTGAGGTAGTTGCCGGAGCTGGTGATGCACAGACGCTGCCACAAACGGGGGCAGACAAAGGCCGGATCCGGCACCACGGTGTTGTGGTCGAAATGCATGTCCGGGTTGTAGGCCACGCGGTCCACGATGCTCTTCATGAGCCGGATGTAGGCCTGGGGATCGTGGGCGATGGAGGACCAGATGGCCTGCACGTTGAGCAGGGTGTTGGCGCCCAGCTCGTCGCGCACCCGACGCAGGAGCTTGAGCTTGGCCAGGGATTCCTCGTACTTGAGGGGGATGCGCACGGCCTCGTAGTGCTCCCCGAGCCCGTCGAAACTCATGGTGATCCAGTCCACACCGGCGCCCAGTAGCCCCCGCGCCAGGGCCTCGGTGAGGGGGCCGCCGTTGGTGTTGATCCAGACCTCCCGGACCCCCGCCGCCTTGGCCAGGCGCACCATCTCCACGATGTCGGGATGCAGGAGCGGCTCCCCGCGCATGCTGAACTTGAGGGTGAACAGGCCGTGTCGGCCGCACTCCTCCACGATGGCCCGGTAGAGGTCCAGGGGCATGAAGCCGTTTTCACCGATGTCCATGCTCTGCCGGAAGCAATGGGTGCACTTGAGCTGACAGACGCTGCTGACCTCGATGTCCACGTTGAGCGGAAAGGGCGCGACCTTGCGCTTGGCGGGATAGGTGGTCCAGGCATGACGGTTGGCCAGGTAGGCCAGCAGCTTGCCCTTGCCGCGCCGCCATTCGTTGCGCAGATACTCCCCGCGGGTCTCGCAGCTGAATTGAACGCAGGTTTCGGATTTTCTCATGACGAAGCGCCCTCCAGGCGCGGCGCATAGGTGGCCAGGGTCTCGTCCTGCGCAGCGGGGACGAAATCCGGAGCACGGAGTTTTTCGACGGTGGCGCGCACCAGGGGCGCGGCCGCGGCCTTGAGCTTGTCCAGCAGCTCGGCCAGGGTTTCGGTTCCGGCCAGGGGCACCCGCTCCTGATGGATGATGGGGCCGCTGTCCAGGCCCTCGTCCAGGAAATGGCTGGTCAGCCCCGTGACCGGCTCGCGGTTCTTGAGCACCCAGTGCTGCGGCGCCGGTCCGCGATAGGCCGGCAGCAGCGAGGCGTGCACGTTCACGCTGCCCAGGCGGGGGGCGCTGTAGACCTCCCGGGGCAACAGCCGTAAATAGGCGTGCAGCCAGAGCAGATCCGCGCCCTGCTCCCGAGCCAGGGCACCCAAGGCCGGGGGGGGCAGGTCCGCCTCGTCCCAGACGCGCAGACCCGCCGCCCGGGCGCTGCGGTCCACAGCCGAGGCCCAGGGGTCGCCCCCTTGGGCTCCCGGACGGGTCACCACACCCAGCACCAGGACCTCCGGACAGGCCAGGAGCGCGGCCAGCAGCCGCTCCCCCAGCCCCCAGTTGGCGGCCAGCAGGATGCGCAGCCTGGGACTTACCATTTGCGCTCCACGATTTCCTCGATGGTCACATCGGGGTCGCCCTGGGAGCCGTGGCGGCATTCGCGGCAGCTCTGCAGCTCCATGCGCCGCCCCTCCTGGTGCATGCGGCGCACCGCATCCTGGCGCGGCGAGTGCCACATGGCGTGGATGGTGGTGGTGCGGGCGTCGCCCAGGGCGATGTCTCGGGCGTTCCAGCCGGTACAGCACTGCCCCGTGCCGTCCCAGCCCACCACGATGCGCTCCCAGGGGTATTGGCACACGAAGCCGTCCTTGAGGACCAGGCGCCCCTTGAAATTGATGTAGGGGTTTTTGACCATGTAGTCCGCCACCTCGCCCATGGTGCGCTGATAGGCCTCGGGAGCGTGGCGGATGGCGGGCCAGATGGTGCAGGTGCGGATCTGGGGCAGCAGGGACCCGGCCGCCGCGCGCCGCTCCCGCAGCATGCGCAGCCTGGCCAGGCTCTCGGAGAACTTGGCCGGGGCGCGGATGGTCTCGTAGACCTCCCCGATGCCGTCGAAGGACACCGCCACATAGCTGACCTGGTGCTCCACTAGGCAATCCGCGATGCGCTCGTCGATGTAGAAGGCGTTGGTCAGGAACGAGACGTTGGGGATGCGCGCCGTGGCGTAGGCGATCATTTCGGTGATGCGCGGGTGGGTCAGGGTCTCGCCGCGCCAGGACAGCCGCACGGAATAAAGGTCCTGGGCCGCGCACTCGTCGATGAGCTTGCAATACAGCGCGAAGTCCATCTGCCCCGTGCTTTCGAGCATGTTGCGATAGCACATGGGGCAGTTCATGTTGCAGGTGCTGGCCGACTCCAGGTCCACATGCAGCGGAAAGGGCGTGACCATGCGGTAGGTGGGGGCCAGGTGCCAGGCCAGCCGATTGAAGAAGTAATCGATGAAGCGCCCCTGATCGAGGACGAAGCGCCAGGCCCGTTCGGGCGTGTCGAAGGGGTGCTGGTGAAAATTTACCTGCAGGCCACTGCTCGGGGGGGCTGGCTGTTCGCGAAGAAGCTGGTCGCGGAGTTCGCGGTGGCAGCGCAGTGTCCCCTCCGGAAGATGGTCGGAAAAAGCTTCGATCAACCTTGCGTAGGAGACCGTAAAGACACCCGGCACGGGGTGAACTCCGTGGTCAATGGCGAGAACGCTGCCGAGGCACCTGGAAAATTGGTCGAATTCCGCATGTCGCCAGACTCCCGGTGGGGGCGGCGGGGTGAACGTAATGCGGATATCCCCAGATGTTTCGGCAAGCTCGACATTCAGCATGATGCCTTCTCCTTCGGTTCGTCATGTGTAGAGCCGGTTGCTTCCGAACCTTCAGAAGGGGCAGCGGCAAGAGGTTCCAGGCGAAGAACATAGCTGCGCCCCCGGTATGTGAACCATGCAGGATATCTGACATTGTCCGCGACACGCAAACGGTCGAACTGCTCGGCGAGGGTTTTGTCCACGTCCAGGGCATCGTCGGCCCGGGTTCTGCGCCGGAAAAACGTGGCCTCGCCAACCTGCGGCGTAGGGATGATGGTGGGCCAGAGCCGAAGAAAGCGCAACGCCAGCTCCACGGTCTTGGCACCCTGCAGGGCGCGGATTTCCGTCCACAGTTCATCGCCGCGCAACTCGATGACGTCCCGGAGGTATACGGGGCCTGCATCGGGCTTGTCCGTTGCGGCGAAGAGCGTCACCGGAATGGAATTCCGACCGGCCAGGACCTGCCAGGCCACTGGTGAAAAGCCGCGCCCCTCGGGCAGAGCGCTTTCATGTATCACCAGGTTGAGCTTGTGCAGTGCCAGCTTCTCGGGGGGGAGAAGACGCGTGCACCCCAGGAGAAAACAGACATCGCCGGAAGACAGCAGCTCTGCTCGATGTTCCAACACCACATGATACGCCGGGCTGAGCTCCTGCAGCAGCTGTTCAACCCAGGGCATGATCCAGGATTGTGGATCGTCAACAAAGAGGGTGACTCTGTTGATGGTGAAGGAATCATCCATGCGGCGTGCTCTTGTTTGGTCCAATACTATATTTGTGCTGAACAGATTGGCAGTTGCCGTGTTGCGAACGTGTTGTTGGGGTTGGAGGGGGAAACTTCATCGGCCATGAATCAGGATTACTTAAGAGGCGTGAACACCGAGTGTCGAACAGCCCGTGCTTTCGGGTCGATCCGGTAGCCCCTTCCCCCCGTGCATCAGCCAGTCCAGGGCCGAGAGGCCGGGCACGAAGTCTCCGTGCAGCTGCGGGTAGACCGGGTGCCGGAACTCCTGCCAGTGCACCCGGATGTTCTGCGCCGCGAACAGGGATTCGTCCAGGTAGGCGCGGGACCCGGTGCCCGTGAGGTAGGTGTGTGCGCCGTGGGCCTGGCAGAGCCGCACCAGCCGCTGGGTGCCCCGCTCTTGCACCTGGCTCTGCGAGGCCAGGACCAGGGGCGTGGTGATGCCCAGGCATGCGGCAAAGAGCCGCAGCAGATCCAGGTTGAGCTCCATGAGCAAGGTGTGGGGGCGGGCATAGACCCGCTCCAACAGCGGAAACAGCTCCGGGAAGCGCGGCGCCCGGCCATAGGCGGCGCGGATGGCGGCCAGGTGCCCGCGTTTCCAGGCGTCGCCGTCCAACTCGACCGCATCGATGCTCTGCTCGAAACGCCCCTTCTTGCGAACCGGCACCGTGAGCCAGGCCGCCCCCGCCGGGGTCTTGATCCGGTCACGGTGGTGCCAGCCCCGGCGCAGGAACTGCACGTCGTCCAGGACCACATAGCGGTCCGCCGCGTGCCAGCGCTGGAAAAAGCCCAGCCAGGGCATGAAGTCGGGCTGGTGGATGGTGACGATCATGCGCTTCAGACGAGGTAGCGGACGATCTCGAAGCACTCCGCATACGCGACCCCGATCTTTTGTCCGTCGTTGGCGTTGAGGCGGGTGAAGAAGTCGATCCAGGCGTGGCGCACTCGCTCCAGTTCGGATTTGTGGGCCTTGATGACCTCGATTTTCTGCTCCATGGCCGAGGAGATGTCCGAATACACGTTCCCGGCAAAGGTGTGCGGCGTGTCGTAGTGGTTGCTGCGGTACATGAGCACGCGAGGCACGTGGCGCGAGGCCATGATGGTGTTCTGCGCCGCGCACTGGTGGTCGCGGTGCAGGTCGTGCAGCCAGTGGCAATAGACCGTATCGATGTCGCGCTCCACGATGAGCTGGTTGATGTACTTGGTGAGCTCTTCGTTGAACTGGAGATAGAAGGTCTTGTGGTTCAGGGCCAGGAGCTCCGCGCCCATGATGGCGGCGGCGGCGCGCCCCTCGGCCAGGGCCTCGGCGTCGGTGCGGATGACCTTGCCGTTGGGGTCGTTGTAGCCGGAGTTGGTGAGCACCAGCACGGTCACGCGGTCGCCCTTGCGGGCATGGTTGATGAGCGTGCCGCTGCAGCCCAGTTCCACGTCGTCGAAGTGCGCGCCCACGGCCAGGATGTTCATGTGCGCCTCCTCTGTGCGGCGAAAAAGTCCAGGCAACAGTGCACCACGTGGTCCTGCTGCGCCTCCTGCAGGCCGGGATAGAGGGGCAGGGTCACGGTGCGGGCCGCGATGTCCGCGGCCAGGGGTGGCGTGCTCAAGCCCCCCCGGTAGCAGGAAAAGCCGTCCATGGCCGGATAGTGGATGCTGGTCTGGATGCCCTGCTCCTTGAGCCGGCCCATGAAGGGGGCCCGCAGGGCGGGCTCCGCCAGCAGCACGGGAAAGATGTGATAGCTGCTCTCCACCCCCTGGGGCAGGCTGCCGAAGGGCAGGTCCAGGCCCGGGACCCCTTGCAGCAGGGTGCGGTAGCGGCTGTCAAGGAATTGGCGGCGGCGGTTGTTCTCCGCGAGCTTGGCCAGCTGCACCCGCCCCAGGGCGGCGTGGAGTTCGTCCAGCCGGTAGTTCAGGCCGGGGCGCAGCACGTCGTAGCTGATCTCCTTGCCCGCGTGCCGCTCCACGGTCATGCTGCTCAGGCCGTGGCTGCGCAGGAGCCTGGCCTGGGCGGCCAGCTCGGGGTCGGTGCTGACCAGGAGCCCCCCTTCGCCCATGGCCAGATTCTTGTTGGAGAAAAAGCTGAAGCAGCCGCAGCTGCCGAAGCTGCCGCAGTGTTGCCCCCCACTTCGGGCGCCCGGCGCGTGGGCGCAGTCCTCGATCACCGGCACGCCGCGCGCGGCGCAGAGCTCCAGGATGGGCTCCATGGCGCAGGGCACTCCGGCGTAGTGCACCACCAGCACGGCCTTGGTGCGCTCGTTCAGGCAAGGGGCGATGGTTTCGGCCGCGACGTTCCAGTCGTCCAGGGCGGCGCAGTCCGCCAGCACCGGGGTGGCGCCGCAGAGCCGCACCACGTTGAGGTCCGCCACAAAGGTCAGGGCCGGGACCACCACTTCGTCGCCAGGGCCGATGCCGTGCAGCAGCAGGGCCAGGTGCAGCGCCGCGGTGCCGTTGGCCAGGGTCACGCAGTGGACGTCGCCCCCCATGAAGGCGGCGAACTCGGCTTCGAAGGCGGCGTTCTCCGCCCCCGTCGCCAACCAGCGCGAAGCCAGGACCCGTTGCAGGGCCTCGGCCTCGCGGCTGTCGTAGTCCAGATCAAAGAGGGGGACCCGCCACATGGCCTTCTGCCCGGGGCAGGAACTGCGCCCCATTGTTTTCAAACATGTCGATGGCCTGGATGTAGTCGTCCGGGCGGCCGATGTCCAGCCAGTAGCCGCCGTGGCGGTACACGTGCACGGTGCGCCCGGCGGTCATCATGTCCACCATGAGGTTGTCGAAGCCGTAGAGGGTCTCGGGCGTGATGCGGTCCAGCACGCTGCGTCGCACCATGTAGATGCCCATGCTCACGTTGTAGCGCACCACGGGCTTTTCCCGGAACCCGTGCAGGGTGTCGTCGCCGTTGATGTCCAGGACCCCGAACTCGGAGCGCAGCTCGCGGGGGCAGGTGGCGATGGTGAACTCGTTGCCCCGCTCCACGTGGTGGGCGAAAAACGTGTCGAAACGCAGGTCCGTGAGCACGTCGCCGTTCATGACCAGGAACTGTTCGGGCAGGTCCGGGATCAGGCGCAGCGGGCCCATGGTGCCCAGGGGCTGGCGCTCCAGGGAGTAGTCGATGCGCAGCCCCCACTTGTCCCCGGAGTTGAAGAAGGCCTTGATGATGTCCGCCTGGTGGTTCACGGCCATGGTGACGTGCTCGAATCCGGCCTGGGCCAGCTGGCGCACCACCACCTCCAGGATGGGGTAGCGTCCGATGGGCATCAGGGGTTTGGGGAGCACCACCGTGTAGGGGCGCAGTCTGCTGCCCAGGCCACCGGCCAGAATCACGGCTCGTTTAGACATGATAGCGCCCCCCATGTGCCGTTGCGGCGTTTTCGGGTTCCAGGAACCAGGCCACGGTCTTGGCCAATCCCTTGCGAAAACCGTTCCGTCCGCCGTACTCCGGGGTCCAGCCCGCCAGCTCCCGGGCCTTGGCATTGTCCGCCAGGAGCCGG
>CAZNSV010000146.1:0-7433 GCA_964575775.1 uncultured Desulfovibrionaceae bacterium | reverse complement strand
GTTGCTTGCGACATGTCCCCGACTATTCCTCTTCTTCTTCCTGGGGGCGCAAATGCTCCGGTACGATCATCATCTTGATCACCAAGGGCTTGAGGAAGGACCAACGAATGCCGATCTTGTACTCTTCTTCCAGGTCCCGGATGGCGTCCCAGCAGTTGTGGCAGGGCGCCACCACCAGCTTGGCGCCGGTGGCGATGATCTGGTCCATCTTGGTATGCAGCGCCTTGTTCCGCTGGGGGCGATACCGGCCAATGCCGTTGAGGCCGCCGCCGCCGCCGCAACAGTAGTTGTATTCCTTGTTGGGCGCCATTTCCACGAAGTAGCCCGGCTCCACCAGATAGCTCATGATCTCGCGGGTCACGTTCTTCAGGCCGTGGTTGCGCACGTAGTTGCAGGAATCCTGCAGCGTCACCAGTTCCTTGATGCGCTTGCTCGGGTCAATCTTGATCTTGCCCTCCCGCAGGGCCTCGGCCAGCCACTCCACATAGTGGATGTAGGGGCGCGGCGGCAGGCCGTCGGGCCGCCCCATCCAGTACGGACCCTCGATGACCGTGGCCCGGTGGGCGTGACCGCACTCGGTGCCGATCACCCGCTTGGGGCGCAGGCGCTCGATGGCGTCGTACACATGCTTCACGTTGTCCTTGCAGCACTCCCAGTCACCGGCAAACAGGGATAAGGAGGTCTGTTCCCAGCCCTCGGAAGGCACGGTCCAGTTTTCGCCGGTCACGTGGAACAGAATGGCCGCCTCGGCCAAGTCTTCAGGGTAGTGCTTGGGCTCGCGGGCATTAAGCGTGTACATGATGTCCGCGTCTTCCTTGTCGATGGGAATCTCCAGCCCGGGCCACTCCTCGGCGGTCTCCTCGGCCATCCACTCGCAGGTCTCCACCCAGTCCTCGGTGGTCACGTCCATCTGGGCGCGATAGATGCGGTGCATGCCGGAGCCGATCTTCAGCTCCCAGGGCACGAAGCCCTGCGAGTACAAGAGCCCCCGCAAGTAGGAGAACATCACACCCATATCGATGCCGTGGGGGCAGAACATGCCGCAGCGGTTGCAGCAAGTGCACTGACTCCAGGCCACGTCCATGCAGTGACGCATGAACTCGTTGCTCACCTTGCCCTTCTTCTTCACGATCTCGCCCAGAGTGTGCTGGATCTTGTAGGAGGGCACCTGTTCGGGTATGCGACCGTTGACTTGATACAAAAAGCAGCTCTCGGCACAAAGACCGCAGTGGGCGCAGATGTTGAGCCAGGTCTTGAGCCTGGACTTCAGAGTCTTCTGCAGGGTGGCCTGCAGCTTCTCAGAGTCCACATCGAGCTGATCCATTTCCGCGTAGTATTGCTTGCCGCCCTTGTCACCCAGAACTGCCATGAGCTGTTCTTCGGTATTCACGGGCTGCCTGTTGCAGAGTTTTCCTTCGGGCATTGCACTTCTCCGTTTTGGGTATGCAGACCGGAACCTTCAGGTTACCAGGCCAGGTTGGTGCCCTTCATGCCGCCGCGCTTGATGCCGTAGTCCATGCCCAGCTGGCCGCGGGACATGAAGAACAGCACCACGTGGTTCAGCTTGGTGAACGGCAGGCTCAAGAGCCAGATATGGCCGGTGATGATGTGCAGCAGCAGCCACAGATCGTAGTCACCCACGTGGTAGCGGGCGATGAGCCCGGTCACGAAGGGCGCCACGGCGATGACGATCAGGAGGTAGTCGTACATGGTGGTCAGGATGCGCACCTCGGGGTAGGCGATGCGCCGCAGGGCCATGAACAGCCCCCCCACCACCGCGGTCCAGGCCAGAACGTCCGCCACGCCCTGGGACAGGGTGGGCAGGCTGATACCGAAGCTTTCCTTGAGCATTACGTTGTGCGCGTCCAGAAACACCGGGGTGAAGAGCAGCCCGATGTGGAACGCGAAGAACAGGATGGTGAACATGGGGCGCTCCCGCCAACCCCTGGCGCCGAAAGGCAGCATCCAGGCACGGATGGAACGGGCCGCGCCGCGCAGGCCGTATTTCATGTGGGGGCGGTAGGCCACCCGGTCGAGCTGCCAGTTGAGCCCCCGGATGTACTCCACCACGCGCCACGCGAGACCGCCGATGGTGACGATGAACGTCAACCAGAGCATGGGTCCTGTCAAGAAGTCATACATAGCCTCATCTCCTCGGCTTTGTCGTGAATCACTCGTTGTCGACGCGGGACCCTAGTCGTCCTTGCCGCCCATGAGAAACTGCCACCACAACGTCGCAGCAACCAGGATGCCGCCCATGATCAGGTAAACGACGCCTTTGCTGTGGGTGTAGAACTCTTGCAGTGAGTAGAATTCCATTTGTCTGGCCTCCCTGGGCTCAATGCTTGCCCTTGTAGGCGGGATGCTCGAAGAAGATGGGCATCCGCGTGGAAATGAACTTGAAGGCCACCAGGCCCACCGTGACGATGAACACCGAGATCACGATTTCCATCCAGTGCGGGAAGTAACGCTCCGCAGAGGGCAGATGGTAGTTGTAGGCCACCAGGGAGATGTTGAAACGGTTCACGATGATGCCCAGCACGGTCAACCCCGCGGTCCACTTCACGAGCTTGTCGTTCTTGTCCCGGGCACCCACGGCGTACAGGAAGGCCGGCAGAGCCACGAAGCAGAGCATCTCCACCATGAACCAGACTCCATAGCCGGTGGCCAGGTAGTGCCAGTTGTTGTCGTAGGCCAGCCCGATCAGCTTTACCATGAAGTAGCCGAAGAGCACCAGCGACGCGGCCTTGGCAAAACCGAACACCACGTCGTCATGATGGTGCAGATAGTCTTCGTCCATCATGCGGTGCAGGTACTTGTGGGACAGCGTCCCCTCGAAGATGACCATGGACAGACCCGCGCAGATGCTCGACACGAAGAAGAACACCGGCAGGTAGGTCGAGTACCACAGGGGGTGCAGCTTGGACGGCGCAATGGTGTACAGCGCGCCCAGGGAGGATTGGTGCAGCGTGGAGAGGACCACCCCGAAGATGGTCAGGGCCAGGGTCAGCTTGATCAGGAAGTTGCGAATCTTGTCCCGGCGCTGCCATTCGAAGAAGGCGGGCAGGAACTCGATGAACAGCACGGTGAGGTACAGGAACACGCACAGACCTACTTCGAAGAGCAAGGACGTGGTGCCCTGCTGGACGAAGACCGGGTAGGGCAGGCGCCAGGGACGCCCCACGTCGTAGTGCAGGGCGAAGACCACCAGGGCGTAGCCCAGGAAGGCCGTCAGGATGGCCGGGCGCACCGCGGAGTGGAAGCGCTTGAGCCCGAAGATGTAGCAGGCCGCGGAGGTGGTGTAGCCTCCGGCCGCCAGGGCGACACCGCAGAGCAGGTCGAAACCGATCCAGATGCCCCAGGGGTTGTTGTCGTCCAGGTTGGTCACTGCACCGAGACCGCCGGTGAAGCGCAGCACCGTGACCACCAGCCCCAGGGCGATGATGATGCCTGTGACGATGTTGAACGGCGTGAACAACGTCTTGTTTTCGGAATGGACTGCGGTGGACATCAGGAGCCCTCCTCTTCCGTTTTGCCCTTGGGGCCTTGCTCTTTCAGGGCTTCTTCCACGGCCTTCTTGACCTCGACTTCGATGCGGCGCTTGTTGTCCACATCGGCCTTGGTCAAGGCCGCGGACAACGCCTGTTCCGCATCCGCGCTGGCGCGCTCCACGGCACGTTTCACCGCGGCTTTCTTTTCCTTGTCCGCCACCTTGTCCTTGCGCTGGCTGATGGCATAGATGCCGCCCAGCAGCACCGGCCAGAGGCCGACCACCACGGGTACCGCCGCCAGGGCGCCGGCGGTGAGTTCAGGCGCGGACTTGGTGCCCAGGTCCTCGCGCATGCCCAGTTGACTGAAGGGCACGCCCGAGAGGTAGAGCCAGCTGGTGCCGCCCATCTCGTGCTCGCCGTAGATGTGGTCCAGGTACGCCGCAGGCTGGGCTTCGATGCGACGCCGCGCGATCTTGATCAACTCGTCGCGGGTCCCGAAGGTCAGGGCCTCCTTGGGGCAGCTCTCCACACAACCGGGCAGCTTGCCTTCGGCCTGACGCTTGGCGCACATGTCGCACTTCATGACCCGGGGGGTCAGGGGTTCGTCGTATTCGTAGGTCGGAATCTCGAAGGGGCAGGCGATCATGCAATAGCGACAGCCCACACACATGGTTTCATCGTACACCACCGCGCCGTTGGGCAGCTTCTCGAAGGCACGCACGAAGCAGGCCGAGGCGCAGGCGGGCTCCAGGCAATGATTGCACTGGATCTTGCGGTACAGGGGACCGGTGGGCCCCTGGTATTTGTTCACCACCGTAAAGGCGTCCACCGAGGTCCGCCGCTTGGTGTCCAGGACCTCGAGGTTGTCAAAAGGCGCCGTGGGCGCGGGGAGGCCACTGACCTCGTTGCAGGCTTTTTCGCACTTGCGGCAGCCGATGCACCGGGTGGCGTCGAACAACACCCCCTTGCTGCCCGGATGCCCCTTGAACTCCTTGCCTGCAGCCCTGGCCTGCGCGGGCGCGACCATGCCGGCCCCTGCAACGCCCATCAGTCCGAGGAACGATCTGCGTTTCATCTGTCCACTCTCCTTCAGGCTAGCCGTTGTCTTTCGTCTGGTGACAGGCGGTGCAGTCCGTGGCCGCCGGCTTCTCCAGCCGCATTTCCTTGTGGCAGTCCATGCACTGGCCGTGGTAGGCGGCCAACAGCCCCGGACGGCCCGAACGACCTTCCTGGAACGGCTCCCCGTGACAGCTCTGACACGCCGGAGGATTCTTGGATTGGGGGCTGTTATGGTGACACCCACTGCACATGGAGAGCGGCGTGGCATGGAACACCGTGGCCAGGGAGTCGTCCTTCATGTTTTCCATCATCTTCAGGACGATCTGGCGGTGCGGCATTTCGCTGGGCTTGTAGTCCTTGGCCAGCACGCCGATGGTCACCTTCTCGGGGATGTCGTCCACCGCCACCAGAACCGGCTTGGTGGGACGCTCGGCCACCATTCTGGCAGCCAGGGCCTGACGGGCTTCCTTGTCCGCCGGCAGCTCGAACTTCTCCGCCGCCTGGACGGGCTGTGTCGGGACGGGCAGCAGGCCGTCCGCACCCACTTCAGGCTGCTGTACGGCAACCGGAGCCGCCGCGGGCTGGGGCGATACGTGACACACCGCACAGCTGGACGCCGCGGGCACCCGGCTCGCGGGCATGGCCGCATGGCAACCGGCACAGCTGGGATCCTGTTGCTTCACCGCATGGCAACCCACGCAGCTGCGGCTGGAATCGGTCTGGTGCATGGCCTGCTCCAGGCTCACGAAACCACCCTCTTCCTTGCCCAGCAGAGTGTGACACTCGCCGCAGGGCTTCATGCTGTTGTGGTGACAGTCGGCGCAGGACGCGGTCTGTGTTTCATGTAATTTGTGGTTGAAGGCCACGGGCAGGGTCGACGGACGCTCCTTCTCACCGGGCAGGGGCACCGGAGCGGTGAGCAGCGCCGCATCGGGCTGCTTGCGGGGCAGTCTGGGCAGCACACCGCCAAGCTCCTGCAGCACGGTCTGATTGCGCGCCACAACCTCGGCGCTCTTGGCCACGCCGTGACAACCGGCGCAGTCCACAGGGCCGAACTTCTCGGCCTTGGCCTCACGGGAATTCAAGTGGCAGGTCACGCACTGCTGGTGGAAGGCATCCACCCGCACGGTCTTCACATCGCCTTCAGGAGCCAAGGTGTCCGTATGGCAGGTGGTGCAACCCTCTTCCTGAAACTTGATGTAGACCAGTTCCTTCTTTTCCTTGTCGTACTCGTGGTGACAGGCGCCGCAGTTGGTCTCCTGCCCCTGGTCCAGGGGAATGCCCTTGGAGCCCCAGTGACGATAGTGCAGCGTGTTGTCCATGCCGGAACTGACGCGCACCAACTCGTAGGTCGGGGTCTTGACGTGACACTTGCGGCACTCGCCGGACTGCGGGCCGATCTTCTTCTCACCCGCGGCCTTGTCCTGCGTGTGACACCCGATACAGCCGTTGTGGTACAGCTCCTTGAGCTGGGCGGCCGTACCGTCCTCCAGACGCATGAACCGCAAAGACATCAAACCCTTTTCTTCGTCCTTCTTGTGACAGCTGGAGCAGTCCTTGCCGCGTTCCTCCAAAGCAGCGGTATGCTTGTCGTGGAGGAACTGGACGGCTGGCAACTCCAACGGCCCCTGCGCAGCGATGACGTCGATCATGACCAGGTCGGGTCTGCCCGATTCATCTGCCGCAGGAGCGCTGCTCATGCTCATCACATCCATATGGAGCCCGAGCAGACACAAGAAGAGAACCAGGCAACCGGACAATCGCAACACTACCTTCCTGTTTGCCATGAAAATCGCTCCCTCTCTCGAAAAAACGTTGAGCGACGATGTTTTTTGGCGGGAACAACCGCTAGCCGCTGTCCCTGACCCCCGGGAATCCCGACCGGCAGCCTGCCCTGCCTGCCTGAAAACCCTTGCCGTATGCCGGTCTGCGCCCGGCGGGAGCCTGTGTCGCCAAAAAACCCCCTAACAAGAGGGTAAAAATACCTCCCGATCGGGAAGGTTTTTTTACCCACCTGTTGAGTAGGGCACGATTCCCCCCCGTGTCAAGGGATTTCGACCCCCAGCAACATTTTTTTACTCCAAAAATCGCTGGAATTATTTCCTACAATTACAGTCGATTAAGCAACGCCACACCGTTCACGAGCTGCCTCGCTCCATGGAGTGAGCAAGAAACCTTGCGCCAGTGCTCAACTCCAGCATTTCCTACCGTGGTAATGAAAAATTGACAGCCCCTCTTCCCAATTCCGCCCTCCCAACTCCGATTTGCAATTTCAAACCACAGAAGAATGAAATAGCCTCAGCGACGGCACCACAATTTCATACCGTTGTACTGAAAGATTGACAGCCTGTTCCAATGACAACAAAAATCCCGGCTGCCCGAGGAGTGACTCGGAACAACCGGGATCGGGCGCTCGGTGGCGCCTTGAGCCTTGACCGAAAATCAGGCCGTGTTCAGGGTCAGGACGAAGCGAGTTCCGGGGGCGCTGGCCTCTTCTGGCTGCGCAGGCGATTCCACCCGAATGCCCCCGCCCCAGCGCTTGACCTGGTTGCGGCAGATGGACAGTCCCAGACCGGCGCTGCCGTCCTTGGTGTTCTCGCCGTTGATGCGGTAGAAACGCTCGAAGATGCGCTCCTGATGGGCCTTGGGCACGCCCGGGCCCTGATCCTCGATGCCAATCAGCACCTGCGCCCCCTCCTTGCGGGCGTTGATGGTGACCGTCTGCCCCTCAGGGCCGAACTTGAGGGCATTCTCCAGCAGATTGCGGAACACGATTTCCAGACCTTCCTCGTCCGCCAGCACGGTCTGCCCGGCCACGGCATCCGGCTGTAGCACCCGCACCCCTTTGTTGCGCAGCAGCGGCTCCAGGGTGGCCAGGGCGCG
>CAZNSV010000145.1:0-7434 GCA_964575775.1 uncultured Desulfovibrionaceae bacterium | reverse complement strand
TGCTGCACGGCCTGGCAGTCGGCATGCCCGTGTCCCTGTCCGACGGCATGCTCCGCTTCACGGTGGAGCGCGTGCTGGAAGAACATGCGCTTTTTGCCATGACGGCCCAGAACTCCGGCATCCTGACCTCCAACAAGGGCATCACCTTCCCCGGCAAGTCCCACCCCCTCAAGGCCCTGACCGCCAAGGACCGCGTGGACCTGCACGAGGGGCTGGACATCGGCATCGACGCCGTGGCCATGTCCTTTGTGCAGACCAAGGAGGACATCCAGGACCTGCAGGACGAGATCCGCAAGCACGGTACCTGGGTTCCGGTGGTGGCCAAGCTGGAGCGTACCAACGCCTATGAGAACCTGGAGGAGATCGTGGCCCTGGCCGACGTGGTCATGGTGGCGCGCGGCGACCTGGGGCTGGAAGCGCCCCTCACGGAATTGCCCGTGATCCAGAAGCGCATCATCCGGGCCTGCCGTCACGCCCAGAAGGCCTGCATCGTGGCCACCCAGATGCTCTTGTCCATGGTCAACAACCCCCTGCCCACCCGGGCCGAGACCACGGACGTGGCCAACGCCATCCTGGACGGCGCGGACTGCGTGATGCTCTCCGAGGAGACTGCCATCGGCAAGTACCCCCTGGCCGCGGTGCAGTTCATCAACGGCATCGCCGAGAGTGCCGAGGCCTACTTCCTGGAGCGGGTCCAGGGGCCCTACCAGCCCAAGAAGGAGCACAACCCGGCCAAGTACCTGGCCTATGCCGCGTCGCTGCTGGCCGACAACCTGGGCAGCGCCGGGCTGGTCTGCCACTCCACCAGCGGCTCCACCGCCCGGCTCATCTCCAGCCGCCGCCCTGGTCAGCCCATCTACGCCCTGACCCCGGACCCCCGGGTGCTCAAGGCCCTCAACTTCTTCTTCGGCGTGCACCCCTCCCTGGTGGACCCCAGCGTGCCCAACCACCTGGAGCGGGCCGAGACCTTTGTCCAGGGCGACACGCGCATCAAGGAAGGCGACAGCGTGGTCATCACCTCGGGCCAACCCACGCCGGGGCAGCTGCGCGAATGCGCCAGCGACCCCTGCCCCAGCGATACCCGCACCAATCAGATCAAGATCTACTACAAGTAAGCATGGAAACAGGGGGCGCCTCCAACCGGAGACGCCCCCTGTTGCGTGAAAAACGCAGGCCCTGGCCCGGTGCTCAGTCGCGCTTGTAGACGGTGGGCATCACCGGCTGCAGGGGCAGGTCCATGCCCGCCAGACTCTCGGAATGCCCGATGAACAGGTGGCCGCCTGGCTTGAGGAAGCGGCAGAACCTGGCGAAAAGTCGCTCCTGGGTGGGGCGGTCGAAGTAGATCACCACGTTGCGGCAAAAGATCACGTCAAAGGGCTTCTCGAAGGAAAAATCCTCCATGAAGTTCAGGCGGCGGAAGGTCACCACCCGCCGCAACTCCGGCCCCATGCGCACTTCGCGCCGTTTGCGGTCCCGACTGCGCAGCAGGTACTTCTCCTTGAGCCTTTGGGGCACCGGGGCCACCCGCTCCTCGTCGTAGATGGCGCGCAGGGCCTGGCGCAGGGCCTTGGTGGAGATGTCCGTGCCCAGGATCCCGAACTCGAAGCCCGGATGGGTCGCCGCGAACTCCAGCAGCACCATGGCCATGGTGTAGGGCTCCATGCCGATGGAGCAGCCCGCGCTCCAGAAGGACATGCGCCGGTACAGGCCGTTGTCCTGCAGCCAGCGCGGCAGCAGGGTGCGCTCCAGGTACTCGAAGTGCTGGCGCTCCCGGAAAAAGTCAGTGGTGTTGGTGGTCACCGCGTCGATGAGGTCCGTGAGCTCCTGCTCCTGTCCGGCCGGACTGAAGAGGTAGCGGACGTAGTCGCGGTGCGCGTGCAGGCCCAGGGCGCGCATGCGCTTCTGCAGCCGCGCCTCCACCATCTGCTGCTTGGCCGGGGTCAGCTTGATGCCCACCCGCTCGTACACGAACTCGCTGAACTTCTTGTAGTCCTGCTCGGACATGCTCTCCGGCGGGATGATGGTGCTGCCTTTGGCCGTGGACTTGATCATTTCCCTCCCCTGTTCTTGCTACGCCCCCACAGCGGGAGGATACCGCATCCTCGCGCCACGGACAACCTTTGGCCGCTTTCCCGCGTCGCCCCTCGCGCCTGGGCGCTACGGGAGCAACAGCTCATGGATGCGGTCCTGCATGGGAGCGGCGCGCCCCAGTCCGCCGTGGGCCAGACCCATGGCCGTGGCCCGCTCTGCCGCGAGCTCCAGCTGCGCGCTCCCCAGTCCCAACGCGGCCAGGGAGCCCGGCAGCCCCCAGTCCAGAAAAATGGCCCGCAGGCTTTGTGCCCCGGCCTGTCCGCTGCGCGCGCCCAGAACCTCCCGGGCCCAGCGCGTCACCCCGGGGTGACGCAGTCCGGCCAGCGCTTCCAGCCAACGCGGCAGCAGGACCGCCACCACGTCCCCATGGGGCAGGTGCGGTGCCGTGCCGGTCACGGCATGGGCCAGGACGTGCACGGTCCAGTCGCCCACGCCCAGCCCCGAGGCCAGCGGGCCGCTCTGGGCGGTCATGGCGGCCCAGCAGAGCTCCGCGCGCGGCGCGTAGGCCGTGGGCTCCCGTCGCAGCTCGGCGGCCCGGGCCAGGATGCCCCGTTGCAGGGCCTCGGCCAGTCCCAGAAGCAACGAGCCTCCCTGGGGCTCCCGGACCGTGAGGGCGCGCTCCAGCACGTGGCTGAGCATGTCCACGGCGCCGCGTCGGGTCAGGCTCCAGTCCAGCCCGGCCTGCAAGGTCGGGTCCACGAAGGCCGCCGCCGGGTACAGGGCCGGCCCGCGCAGAGCCAGGGTCTCGCCGCTCTCGGGGTTGCGGCAGACCGCTTCGGCATTGGTCTCGGAACCGGAACCGGCCAGGGTGGAGACCGCCAGCACGGGCAGGGCCCGGGTGATCTCCCGGCGCGCCGTGAACAGCTCCCAGGGGGGGGCGTCGTGCAGCGCGGCCGCTGCCGTGGCCTTGGCCGTATCCAGCACACTGCCCCCACCGATGGCCACCAGGGCCGTGGGCGGCTCTTGGGCCTGGCGCGCGGCGGCCAGGGCCGTCAGCACGCGCTGCAACTGCTCCAGGTCCGGATTGGGGCGCAGGTCCCCACACGGGCTCCAGGCAATGCCGTGCTTGTCCAGGGAGGCGGTGACCGTGGCCAGGGCGCCGTTGAGCGTGCTGGAGCGCCCCCCAAACAGGAGCAGGACCCGGTCGTGCCCCAGGGTCTTGAGGATGCGTCCGGTCTTGGCGACGCAGCCCTTGCCGCAATACAGCCGGGTGGAGGCGTGCAAGGTGAAGTCACGCATGGTGCCTGCACTACCCCCGAGTCCTGGCCCTTGTCCAGCCGCTTAGAGCGTGACGCGCCGCAGCCGCAAGGGGCGGAGGATGCAGTAAAGGCAAGCGCAATATCGAGAATAAATCTTGACTTTTTCTAAAAGCCTCGCCATGTGGGGCTTACGCCGAAAAGAGACATGGGGCGCCATGTCCGCTCCAGCCATTCCACCCCGGAGTCATGGCCCGGGCTTGCCCCGCCGGGAGGCGAACATGCAGCATTTGCGCAAACAGCACGCGGCCCGCAGGGATCCGGACGGTGAACTGCAGCTGGATTCCATGGACGAGGCGTTCGAGTTGCTGGGGCTGGATCTGCCCGAGAATCTGCGGCGCAGTGTCCCGGCCTTGTCCCATGTGGCGTCCTTCCTGATGGAGAACGACGCCTTCGGCATGGACGAGGAGTCCTTCCGCCGCCGCCTCGAAGAGGGGTACGAGTAGCGCCTGTTGCCGCATCCCGTTCGTGGGGCGGTTCAGTCCCGGAGCAGGCTCTCGTAGAGCTCGATGTGGCGGCTGGCGATCTTGGGTCCCGCGAAGACCTGCACCGCCTTTTCCCGGCTGGCCAGGCCCATGGCCCGGCGGCGCTCCGGCGAGACGATGAGGTCGAACATGGCCTGTCTGAGCCGGTGGGAGTCTTCCATGGGCACCAGGATGCCGTGGGAGCCTCCATCCACCACTTCCCGGCAGCCGGGCACGTCCGTGGTGATCACGGGCAGGCCGCAGGCCATGGCCTCCTGCAGACTCATGGGCAGCCCCTCGCGGTAGGAGGGCAGCACGCCCACGTCGCTCAGACACCAGACCAGTGGCATGTCGTCGCGCCAACCCGTGAGCACGATGTTGGGCTGCTGCATCAGCAGGTCCATGTCCGCCTGGGACAGGGCCCGGGAGTTGCCCCGGTCCGGCTCGCCCACGATGAGGAACCGCGCCTGGGGGCAGGCTTGGGCCAGCATGGCCGCGGCATGCACGAAGACCATGATGCCCTTGTCGTAGAGCAGCCGCGCCGTCATGGTACAGACCACGTGCTCCGGCTCCAGGCCCAGGGCCTGGCGGGCCGCCAACAGCTCTTCGCGGGTGAAGAGGTCGGGCCGGAAGCGCTCCGTGTCCACGCCGCTGCCCTTGATGCACGAGGCCCGGGCCCGCCCCAACAGGAGATTGCGCTCGAAATAGGCCTTGTCCGCCTCGTTCTGGAACACGATGGCCTGGCAGCGCGAGCTGGTGGCGATGTACAGGAGCTTGAGAAAGCTGCGGATGGCCAGCCCCTGGAGGCCGGGCTGCAGGAAGCCCGAGCCCAGGCCCGTGATGGTGTGCACCACCCGGGCGTGCCGTCCGGCGGCCACGCGTACCAGCATGTTGGCCTGGTGGGTGAAGCTGTGCACCACCTGGGGCTGCAGGTAGTTGATGAGCCCGCGCATGATCCGGAAGGAGGGCGGCACGTCCAGGGGGTTCAGGCTGCCCCGGATCATGGGGATGTACCAGGGCATCACGCCCAGCTCTAGGAGCTCGTCGCTGTGCTCCCCACGGGGCACGCTCACGTGCACCTCGATGCCCCGCTCCAGCAGGGATTTCACCAGGGCGCGCCGGAACAGCAGGATATTCAGGTCGCGGTTGGCCACGATGAGCACTTTTTGCAACGACTCCACGCAAATCTCCTTGGGCTCAGATCCGGAAATGTTCGCGCCAGGCCTGATGCATGAGCACGGTCCAGAGTTGCCAGTGCTGGGCGCGGGCGCCTGAAAGGTGCTGCTGCCAGGCTCGGCGCACCGGCTCGGGCCGCAACCCACCGGCGGCCAGGGCCTCGGGGCGCAGCAGGGCCTCGGCCCAGTCCCGCAGCGGGCCGCGCAGCCAGGCATCCAGGGGCAGGTCGAACCCTTGTTTGGGGCGCTCCACCAGCTCCCGGGGCACGCGGCGCCAGAGCACCCGGCGCAGGATCCGCTTGCCCGCGCGCCCCTCCAGATGGGCGGACGGGGGCATGCGCCAGGCCAACTCCACCACGCGGTGGTCCAGCAGCGGCACCCGCCCCTCCAGAGCCACGGCCATGGTGGCGCGGTCCAGCTTGGTCAGGATGTCGTCGGGCAGGTAGCCGGTCTGGTCCTTGGCCATCATCCAGGGCATGAAGTCCAGCCCCGCGGGCAGGGGCTCTTCCGGGGCCAGCAGGGCCAGGGTGGGGTCCGGGGCTTCCGAGGGCTGCTGCAGCAGGGCGCGAGGCTGCTGCCAGGTCGCGCAGAGGCTCGCGTAAAAGGCCGCACGGTCCGGCGCGGGCAGGGCCTCCACCAGCTTCTGGAGCTTTTCGCGCAGCAAGGGCAAGGGGCGGCTGCCGGAGCCGCGCCCCAGGGCCTGCAGGGCCTTGAACAGCCCCGTGAGCGCGGCCTCGCCGGGTCCGCGCAGGAGCGGCGCCAGCCCCCGGCGCAGGGGCAGGGGCAGGGCGCTCAGTCTGCGCCACAGGGGCGGGGCGTGGAAATGGCGGTTGTATCCGGCAAAGAGCTCGTCGCCCCCGTCTCCGGACAGACAGACCGTCACCTCCTGCCGGGCCAGCCGGGCCACGAGATAGGTGGGCACCTGGGAGAGATCGGCAAAGGGCTCGTCGGAGAGCGCGGGCATGCGCACGATGGCGTCCTGGGCCTCGGCCGGGGTGACGATGAGCTCCGTGTGCCGGGTGCCCAGGTGCGCGGCCACGGCCCGGGCCTGGGCCGCCTCGTCGTAGTCCGTGGCGTGGGAGCCGATGGAAAAGGTGCGCACCGGCTGGCTGACCTGCTCCTGCATCAGGGCCGTGATGGTGGAGGAGTCGATGCCGCCGGAAAGGAAGGCGCCCAGGGGCACGTCCGCCACCAGGCGCAGCCGCACGGCCTCGGTCAGCTGCGCCTCCAGGCGGTCCGTCAGCTCTTCCACGTCGTTGGGCAGGGGATTCTGCAGCCCCTGGGCCACCACCCGGGGCACGCTCCACCAGCGCACGGCCCGGGGCAGGCTGCGGCCACGCAGCTGCCGGGCGTCCAGGGTCAGGTAGCTGCCGGGCATGAGCTTGTAGATGCCCTTGAACATGGACAAGGGCGCGGGCACGCAGGACAAGCCGAGATAGCGCTCCAGGGCCGCGTGGTTCAGCTCGCCGCGCCAGGCCGGGTGCCGCATCAGGGCCTTGAGCTCCGAACCGAAGAGCAGGTGCTCGCCGCAAAAGCCCAGGTACAGGGGCTTGATGCCCAACCGGTCCCGCACCAGGCTCAGCTGCCGGGTCCGGTCGTCCCAGAGGGCAAAGGCGAACATGCCCACGAAACGCCCCAGGGCGGCCTCCAGCCCCCAGGCCTGGACGGCGGCCAGGAGCACTTCGGTGTCGCAGTGCCCCCGCCAGCCTCCGGCGGGGGTGTGCCCGGCCTGGTCCAGCTCCTGGCGCAGCTGGGGGAAATTGTAGATTTCGCCGTTGTAGGTGACGGTGAGGCGCCCATCCGCCGAATGCATGGGCTGATGCCCGGCCGGGCTCAGGTCCACGATGGCCAGGCGGGTGTGGGCAAAGCCCAACCCCTGCTCGGGCAGGCACCAGGTGCCGCTGCTGTCCGGGCCGCGATGGTCCAGGGCTCGGGCCATGCGCTCCAGGATGGGCACCAGCTCCCCTGCCGGGGCCGCCACGCCCCAGAATCCCGCAATGCCGCACATGCTGCCGGTCCCGCCCCTGTGTTGCCCGTTATTCGCTTGCCGTCACCCCCGGCCTGCCGCGCCGGGGCCAGGAAGCCATACTGCATAAGGGGCAAAAGGTCCACGCCCGAACCCGGACCAGGGGCCGGGCTCAGCGCCCGGATTCGGGAGCCCGGACCACCGCCACAGGCTCTACGGCCGTGCCCGCTGTGGCGCCCGGCGCGCGACCAAGGCGGATGCCGCTGAGCAGCACGATGGCCCCCAGCACCAGGGCGCAGCCCAAGAGGTGCGCCCCCGTCACCGGCGTGCCCAGGACCAGGGCGGAAATCCCCAAGGCGCTCAGGGGCAGCACGGCCGTGAAGACCCCGGCCACGCTGCCGGAAACCTGCTGCACCCCCCGGAACCAGAAGAGATAGGCGGCGGCGGAGATGCCCAGCCCTTAATAGAGCAGCACCATCCAG
>CAZNSV010000144.1:0-7469 GCA_964575775.1 uncultured Desulfovibrionaceae bacterium | reverse complement strand
ACGCGCAGGGGGTTGTCTTTCCATGTGAATAACATCGCACCATGACACCATCACATGAGGAGGGAGCCATGCCTCTTTGGAACCGGGCAGTAATTACTTTGTTGTTGGTGACCACGTTCCTCTTCGGCTGCACTGAAGCAGAGCAGCAAGCTCGTCCACCTGTTATCCAACCGGTTAAAGTTCATCAGATCAGTGGGTTTGAGACGGGCTCCTTTCGCAGCGCGCCCGGCACTGTGGTCGCGGATACCGCTGTCGATCTCGCGTTCCGGGTACCAGGGCAGCTTATGGAATTTCCGGTGAGCGAGGGGCAGCAACTGGCTCAAGGCAGCCTGGTGGCTCGTCTGGACCCCAAGGACTACGAAAATAAGCTCCATGAGCTGCAAAGCAAGCTCAAGGGCGCCGAAGCGGCCTTGAGCGAGGCCTCGCTCAACTACGCCCGCTCCCAGGAGCTCATCAAGACCGGCGCCATCTCCAAGTCCAACCTGGACACCGCCCTGACCCAGCAGCAGAACGCGGCATCGAACCTGGCTTCCCTGCAGCAGCAGATCGTGCAGGCCAAGCAGGACCTCGACTATACGACCTTGTACGCGCCATTCAGCGGGGTCATCGCCCAAAAGCTGGTGAAGAATTTTCAGACGGTCAGTGCCCAGGAGTCCATTGCCCGGCTCGAGAACATCGCGGACATCAACATCAAGGTGGAACTGCCCGAAGCCATCTTTGTCCTGGCCATGGCCAGCCTGAGCAAGGATCCGGAGGCACCGGCGCCCGTGGCCACCTTTGCCGCACTGCCCGGGGAGCGCTTTGAACTGAATCTCAAGGAATACGAGACCAAAGCCAATCCGCAAACCCAGACCTACACCATCACCTTCACCATGCCCCAACCCGATACCAAGGTGATCCACCCGGGCATGACCGCCGAAGTCACCGGCTATCTTCCCAGTGGCGCGGCAGAAAACATGTTGCTGATTCCCGCAGGCGCGGTGTTTTCCGCGGAGGGCAAGACCTGGACCTGGGTTCTTGATCCGCAGGCACTGACGGTGGCAAAGCGCGAAGTCAAGGCCGGTGAACTCACGGGCAACCAGATTACCATTCTCGAGGGGCTGAAACCCGGGGACAGCATTGTCACCGCCGGCGTGCACAGCCTGCAGGAAGGGCAACAGGTGCGCATCCTCGAAGGCAAGGTCGGGGGCGGTGTATGAGCATTGAAGGCTTTACAATAAAAAACAAGCTGTTCTCCCTGACCATTGCCGTAGCCTTGGTCGTAGGGGGCTTTATCGCCATGAACAGCATGGGACGGCTCGAAGACCCCGAGTTCACCATCAAGGATGCCCAGGTCATCACGGCCTACCCAGGAGCCACCCCCATGGAGGTGGCCAACGAGGTTTCGGAAACCCTGGAAAGCGCCGTCCAGCAGTTGGGGCAGCTTGACGAGATCAAATCTTACAATATCCCAGGCCTTTCTATCCTCACGGTGAGCATCAAGACCAGTTACGACAAATCCAGCCTGCCCCAGGTCTGGGACGAACTGCGGCGCAAGGTGAATGACGCCCAGAGCGAACTCCCACCCGGCGCCGGTCCATCCAGGGTCAACGACGACTTCGGTGACGTCTACGGCATCTTCCTGGCTCTCACCTCGGACGGTTACTCCTACAAGGAGTTGCAGGACTACGCGAAGATGCTGCGCAAGGAACTGCTGTTGGTCAAGGATGTGGCCAAGGTTGCGGTCTGGGGAGAACAGCAGGAGGCCGTGTACGTCGAGATCTCGCGGGCACGCATGACCGCACTGGGCGTGTCCATCAACTCCGTGCTGCAAGCCCTGCAGAAACGCAACATGGTCTCTGCCGCCGGCGACGTGCTCGTTGGCGATTACTACATCCGCATCCAGCCGTCTGGTGGCATTACCTCGGTGGAAGACTTGGGGGACCTGCTCATCGACGATCCAAATTCCAGCAAACTGGTCTATTTGAAGGACATCGCCACCATCACGCGCGAGGAGGTGGTCCCGCCCACCACCCTCATGCGCAAGGACGGCAACATGTCCATTGCCATGGGTGTCTCGCTGTACTCCGGGGGCAACGTGGTGGACCTCGGGGAGCGGGTCGAGGACCTGATCGAGGCCCTGCGCCCCCAGACCCCAGTGGGGATCAACATCGAGAAGGTCTATTTCCAGCCCACCTACGTGACTCAGGCCGTGGACTCGTTCGTCATCAGTCTGGTGGAGGCGGTGATCATCGTCATCGTAGTGCTGCTGCTCTTCATGGGGCTGCGCAGCGGCCTGTTGATCGGTGCCGTACTGGTGGTCACCATCTGCGGGACGTTTGTCTTCATGAAGCTGTGGAACATCGATCTGCAACGCATCTCTCTCGGGGCCTTGATCATTGCCCTCGGCATGTTGGTGGACAACGCCATCGTCATCACCGAGGGCATGCTCGTTAAAATCGAGAGCGGGGTTGAGAAGCTCAGGGCGGCCAGGGAGGTGGTGGAGCAGAACATCTGGCCCTTGCTGGGCGCCACGGCAATCGCCGTACTGGCTTTCGCAGCCATTGGCGTCTCCCAGGACTCCACGGGGGAGTACTGCCGTAGCCTGTTTCAGGTCATGTTCGTCTCGCTGTTCTTGAGCTGGGTGACCGCCATCACGTTGACGCCCCTGTTCTGTACCATGGTCTTCAATGCCAAGCCCCAGCAGGACGGGCAGACTGCAGACCCGTACAAGGGCATCATCTTCGTGATCTACAAGGGTATCCTCACCCTCTGCCTCAAGCTGCGCTGGTTGACCATGCTGGTGATGCTCGGCCTGCTCGCGGCCTCGCTCCACGGTTTTGGATTCATCCAGCAGAGCTTTTTCCCGGAATCCTCGCAGCCCATGTTCTACCTGCACTACTGGCTGCCCCAGGGGACGGACATCAGGACCACCAGTGCGCACATGCAAGAGATCGAAAAGACCCTGCTCGAGGATGAGCGGGTGGTCAGCGTTTCCTCCTTTGTCGGCGCGGGCGCGCCTCGTTTCATGCTGACCTACAGTCCCGAGAACAACTACTCCTGCTACGGCCTGATGCTTGTGGAATTGCAGGACTTCACCATGATCGATGCCGTAATGGCCGACACGGGGGCCTACATCAAGGACAACTACCCTGCAGCCCTGCCCAAACTGAAAAAATTCAAGTTGGGACCAGGAGGCGATGCAGCCATCCAGGCCAGGATCATCGGGCCCGACCAGACCGTGCTCCGCCAGCTTTCGGAACAGGTTAAAACGATCATGAGACAGGATCCGGTGGCCAAGGACATCCAGGACGACTGGCGGCAGCAGGTCATGGTGGTTGTCCCGCGCATTGCCGAAGCCCAGGCCCGGATAGCGGGCGTGGACAGGCCCGAGGTCAGCCAGGCCCTGCTGCAGGCCACCGAGGGACTGCGGATTGGGGTCTACAGGGAGGGCGATGATCTGTTGCCGATCCTGTCGCGACTGCCCCATGCCGAGCGCTCCGATGTTACTGATCTGTCCGGGGTGCAGATCTGGAGCCCCACCGCGGATGCCTTTATCCCCATTTCCCAGGTGGTTTCGGGCTTCGACACCATATTCATGGACGATATCGTCAAACGCGAGAACCGCAAGATGACCATTACGGTGTCCTGCGACCCTGCCGAGGGACTGGCCAGCCCCTTGTTCAACCGACTGCGCCCCGCCATCGAGGCCCTGGAACTCCCCACGGGCTATACGGTGGAGTGGGGCGGGGAATATGAAGACTCCACAAAGGCACAAACCGCGCTCTTCAGCAAGATTCCCATCACCCTGGTCTTGATGGTGCTGATCACCATCGGGCTGTTCAACGCCTTCAGACAGCCCTTGATCATCTGGCTCACCGTGCCGCTGGCCATCATCGGCGTTGTTGTCGGGCTCCTCGCCTTCAAACAACCTTTCGGATTCATGGCCTTGCTGGGCTTTCTCAGTTTGTCCGGCATGCTCATCAAGAATGCCATTGTCCTCATCGATCAGATGGACCTGGAAATCCGCGAAGGCAAGCCCCGCTTCCGGGCCGTGGTGGACTCGGCCGTGAGCCGCATGCGGCCCGTGATGATGGCCGCCCTGACCACCGTGCTGGGCATGATCCCCCTGGTGGTGGATCCGTTCTTTGTGGCCATGGCCGTGACCATCATGAGCGGGCTGACCTTTGCCAGCATCCTGACCCTGGTCGTGGTACCCGTGCTCTATGTCCTGTTGTTCCGGATCAAGCCGGCAGAGGTTTAGCCATCATGCAGGTCCGTCTGCAGCAAAGCACCCCAAGACGCAAGGGCGCCCTGGTCACGAAGCTCCTGCTGCTGGGGGTGGTCGGGCTCTGTGCCCTGTGGAGCGCCCTGGCCGTGTACTACGCGGCCGACCTCGGCGAAACCACGCGCACCGTGCTTGCGGTGGGCCTGATCCTGGTCACGCTCCTGGCCTTTGCCGTGACCCGCCTGCGCTGGCGGACCTATGCCGCCTTTCTGCTCTGCTTCGCCGTGTTCGTGGGCTGGTGGTATTCCCTGCCGCCATCCAACGAGCGCGTCTGGCAGACCGACGTGGCCGTACTGCCCTACGCCGAGCTCGACGGCGACCTGGTGACCGTGCGCAACATCCGCAACTTCACCTACCGGACGGAGCACGATTACGACCCGGGCTACTACGACAAGACCTTCGACCTCCGGACCCTCGACTCCGTGGACCTCATCGCGGTCTATTGGATGGGCGACGCCATTGCCCACGTGATGCTCAGCTTCGGCTTCGCGGGCCAGGACTACCTTTGCCTCTCCATCGAGACCCGCAAGGAGGTCGGGGAGGCCTATTCCTCGCTCAAGGGGTTCTTCAAGCAGTACGAGCTGATCTACATCGCCGCCGACGAGCGGGACGTGCTCCGCCTGCGCACGGACTATCGGGTTCCGCCGGAGGACGTGTACCTCTACCGGACGCGCATGCCTCCCGAGAACGCGCGCAAGCTGTTCCTGGTCTACGCGGCGGAGATGAACGACCTGCGCGAGCACCCCAGGTTCTACAACACCCTGACCACCAACTGCACCACCAACGTGGTGCGCAACCTGCGCGCCATGGGTGGCAAGGCGAGCTACAACTGGCAGATTCTGCTTTCGGGCTATGCACCGCAGTATGCCTATGCTATGGGTGCGCTGAACACCTCGCTCCCTTTCGAGGCACTCAGGACCGCCAGCCTCCTCAATCCCAAGGCCAGGGCGGCGGCCGAGGCGCCAAACTACTCCCGGTTCATCCGTCAGGGACTGCCCTGACCGACCGGGGACTCAACGGCAGGTTCGGAGTCCGGTCAACAGAGAGTCACTCCCAGCCAGCGGGGGCGTTGGGAAACCAGTGCGCCAGGCCCGCTCCTCACCTTCTCACCGTTGGAGGTTTGATATGCGTCCACAGTTCCGCTTTCTACTCCTGGTGCTGGGGCTTTGCGGGCTGCTTGCCGCAACCCGGGCGGCTTCGGCGGCGGAAAGTACCCCGGATCAACCTCTCATCGACCCCCAGGCCGTTGCCGTCTTTGAAAAGGCCTGCGCGCACCTGGCAGGGCTCGAGAGCTTTTCCTTCCAGGCCGAGGTGCTCTTGGATCTGATCTATGAAGGCACGGCCAAGGTCCAGGTGGCCCGCAACATGGACGTGACCGTGCGGCGGCCCAATGCCTTCAGGATCGTGACCACCGGGGACGACATGGCCGCGACCTCGGTCTTTGACGGCAAGGTCTTCACCCTGGCCCTGCCCGAGAAGAAGATTTACGGCCAGTTGCCGGCCGTGATGGACACCGAGGCCCTCATCGATCATCTGGCGGAGGAGTATGACCTGGAATCGCCCCTCGGTGACCTGATGCGCAACAGTACCTGCACCGGGATGCACTATGCGGCGCTTTCCTATCTGGGGCAGGGCCTGGTGGGCGAGATCCGCTGCCACCACCTGTTCTTCCAGGGCGAGGATATCGACTGGCAGCTCTGGATCGAGGACGGCCCGGCCCCGCTGCTGCGCAAGCTGGTCATCACGGAGAAGCTGGCGCCCCTGGCCCCGCAGTTCACGGCCTTTCTGCGTCAGTGGGACACCTCGGGCGCCCCCCCTGCGAGCTTCGCGTTCACACCCCCGGCAGACCTGACTCTCGACGCGGAACTGTTCACTAGCCAGAACTGGTTGCAATAGGAGGCTGTCATGATGTCCACCACACACACGGGAACGACCAGACCACGGTTTTGGCTCATCGTCGCCCTGCTGGCCTGCGGGCTCATCCTCAGCGGGGACTGGCTCAACACCTTTTCCGCCGAAGCCCGGGGAGGGGGCCGGGGGGGCGGCGGAGGACGCGGCGGCGGAGGCTTCCACGCGCCCCGCGGCAATGTTTCACCGCCTGCCGGCATGAGTCGCGGTGCTGGTGGCGGGCCGGGAGGCATGAGTCGTCCGGCCGGAGCGCCACCCCCGCCCCGTTCCGGGGGCATGGGTATGCCCCCGGCAGGACCACAAGGGGGCGGACAGAGGCCCGGAGGTCCCGCCGTTGCCCCACCCCCGCCAGGAGCGCGGGGCGGCATGGCGCCCCCGCCGCCTGTCGGCTATCGTCCCCCGCCGCCGCGCCCGGTTCCGCCGCCGCCCTTCGGTGGCTACTATCCTGGGGCGGCCCTGGCCACGGGCATTGCCGTGGGCGCCATGCTCACCGTTCTGCCCGCCACGGCCATCGCCATCACCGAGCCGTCTACCGGGGTGGTCATCTACCAGGACAACAACCAGTGCTACATGGAGTCGTATCAGGACGGGGCCAAGGTCTACGTGCCCACTGCCTGCCCCTGACGCTCTTCCTGAGCGGAAAGAACAGCAAGGGGGAGAGCCGTCTCACAGCTCTCCCCCATGGTTTTTCCTGTCATGTGGCGCAGCCTTGGTCAGGGCGATACGCAGACCAACTCTCCGTCCTCCTGGGCTGGCTGCCGCCCCCCTTGCCGCGTCTCTCGGTTCGGACCTGCCTCAGCTCTTGCCGAGCCGCCCAATGATCGCGTGCAGTTCCACAGTCTCCCGGGCCAGCTCGGAAACGGCCTGGGCCGACTGGCCCATGACCGTGCTGGTCTGGGCGGCGATGCGGTTGATGTCGTCCACGCTGCGGTTGATCTCGGCGGTGGTGGCGGACTGCTCTTCCGCCGCCGTGGCGATGGAGCGCACCTGATCCGCCGCGACCACCACCATGCGCACGATCTCCTGCAGGGCCAGCCCCGAGGCATGGGCGAGTCTGGTCGCCTCGTCCACGGCCTGGGCCGCCCGCTCCATGCCCTGGATGTTGCCGCGGGTGCCACTCTGGATGGCGGCAATGGCGTCCCCCACCTCCTTGGTGGCGGTCATGGTCTTTTCCGCCAGCTTGCGCACCTCGTCGGCCACCACGGCGAAGCCCCGCCCGGCCTCCCCGGCCCGGGCGGCCTCGATGGCGGCGTTGAGGGCCAGGAGATTGGTCTGGTCCGCAATGTCCGTGATG
>CAZNSV010000143.1:0-7599 GCA_964575775.1 uncultured Desulfovibrionaceae bacterium | reverse complement strand
GTTCCGGCAGCAGCAGTCCGGCCCCGAAGGGCAGGGGTTCGGCCAGCAGGTTGTAGGTGCGGGCCGCCAGGAACTCCAGGTTGAGCACGTCCTCGATGTTGTAGGCCAGCAGGGTCTCCAGCACCCGCTCCTCGCCGCTCTGGAGGAACTCCTGCCAGAGCAGCACGGCGGTGTAGCCGTCCACGCCGTCCAGGTCGCCCCGGTCCAGACCGAAGTGTTTCTCCACCTTCTTGAGCCCCCCACGGATGCCCGCGGCCTTGAGGGCGAAGCGCAGGTCCAGGTGGGCCTGCTCCAGCTTCACGCCCAGGCTGCGCTCGATGTAGGGCACGTCGAAGCAGCGGCCGTTGAAGGTCACCAGCATCTCGAACTCCGCCACATCCGTGATGAACTCTTCCAGATTGCGCTCGTGCACGTACCAGCGGGCCCGGCTGCCGTCGTAGAGGGCGATGGTGGTGATATGGTCGCGGGGCGGCTGCAGGCCGGTGGTCTCGATGTCCAGGTAGGCCGTGCGCGTCCGGAACTGGGGAAAGAGCCGCCACATTTCCCCGGGGGGCAGGCTGCGGGCGAAAAAGCCCGCGTCTCCCTCGGCCAGACGCTCCTGGGACAGCCGCAGATGCTCCTTGCACAGGGCGAGCTTGGCCGCGGCCTTGGGGGGCACGGGCAGGGAGTCGGCGGCCAGCAGGTCCTCCCAGGTCAGGATGCCGGCGGCCCAGAGCCGGGCCTCGGTCTTGGGGCCGATGGTGGGGATGTGACAGAAGGTGTGTTGCAGCATGCCTGTTCCTTGCGCGGGTCTGGGGTGGAAAGGTCGCCTCGGTGGAGAAAGTGCGGGCGCAGCATACGGACCAGGGGGGCGGAGCGCAAGCCACGGGATGCGCCTGAGGCAAGCCTCCCCGGGTGCGGGCTGGGGTTTTCTGACTGCGGGCCTTGCCTTTTTCGGCGTTTCCCGAAACAATCGGCGCGCAACAACAGGTAGACCCGAAAAGGATGTTCCATGAAGAATCTGCTGCTGCTCGTGCTGTTGCTCTGCGTGTCGGGATTTCCGGCACCCGGGCACTGCACGGGCTGGTCCGACGCCACCACCGTGCCTCCGGAGAGCGGGGCGGACAGCTTCGCCGTCCAGACGGGGCGCTACGCTTCCGAGGCCGAGGCCCTGGACGAGGCCGCCCGGCTGCGCGCCAAGGGTTACACCCCCTACGTGCTGGCCGCCCGGGCCACGGGCGAGGCCGTGTGGTACGCCGTGCGCCTCTCCCTGCACGCGGACCTGCCCCAGGCCACGGAAGCGGCCCGGGCCTTCACCGCAAAGGAGGGGCGCGAGGCCTTTGTGGGCATTTCCGGCAACACCGAGCCCCTGCTCGATGCCCACAGCTTCTTTTTCCTGCAGATCGGGGCCTTTCTCGAGCGCGCTTACGCGGTGGAGCGTCGGGAACTGTTCCGCGCCAAGGGCTATCCCGCCGAGCTGCTGCAGCTCTACGACCGCGAGAAGAACCTCTGGTACACCGTGTCCGCCGGGACCTTTCCCACCCTGGAGGAGGCCCGCGACGCCGCCAAGGCCCTCACTGCCAAGGAGGGCGCCGAGTGCTACATCAACGCCATGGACCCCGCCTTGTACAAGGCGCGGCTGGAACCCCAGGAGTAGGGCGTGCCGATGTCGCTGAGCTTGTCGCGTGGGCCGGGCGCATTCTCCCTCTGGACAGGGGCGGTGCTGTTGTTCGCATTGCTCCTGATCGGGAACGCCGGGGCAGCCTCCCTGGAGGAGCTGCAGCGGGCCGCCCGCGAGGAGCTCGAAGCCTTGCAGCGCGCACCGGCCGCGCCTGCGGCACCGCAGCCGCCTCCACCGGCCAAGGCTCCGGCCAAGGAGCCGGCCCCGAAAAAGACCGAACAGCCCAAAGCCCCGGCCAAGGCTCCGGCCAAGGCTCCGGCCAAGGCTCCTGACAAGACGCCTGCCAAGGCTCCCGCCAAGGAACAGCCCAAGGAGCAGCCCAAGGAGCAGCCCAAGGAGCAGCCCAAGGCCGAACCCGCGCCCAAGGCGGTGCTGCCCCCTCCGCAACCCGGGCAGTTGCGCCAGGCCCTGGAGGGGCATTACGAGCCCCCGGCGGAGTTCGGCTCCCTGGCGGTGTTGCGCGCCTGTTTCAGTCTGGCCCAGTTGGGGGGCTATTCCAGCGAGGCCAAGAGCACCAAGCTGCCCGAGCCGGACCGCATTCCGCCGCGTCGGCTGGAGTCTCAGCGCCGCTTGGCGCCCCTGGTGGAGCACTACCGCGACTCCATCCGCCGGGTGCCGCCGGGCATCGACATCAAGCCCGTGGCCCTGACCTTCGACCTCTGCGAGCGGGCGGACGAGCGCTCGGGCTACGATGCAGCCATCGTGGCCTATCTGCGCGAGCAGGCCGTGCCCGCCACCTTCTACGCCGGGGGCAAGTGGCTGCGCAGCCATGCGGACCGGGCCAAGCAGCTCATGGCCGACCCGCTCTTCGAGGTGGGCAACCACGCCTGGACCCACGGCAACCTGCGGCTGCTCACCGGCCCGCGCATGCGCAACCAGATCGTTTGGACCCAGGGGCAGTACGAGGAGCTGTGGGAGGAGCTGCAGGCCTGCGCCCGCAAGGCCGGCGTGCCGGAGGAGGAGCTGGCCAAGGTCCCGGCCCTGCCCCTGACCTTTCGCTTCCCCTTCGGGGTCTGCAGCGCCGAGTCCCTGCAGGTCCTGGCGGACCTGGGCCTGCCGGCGGTGCAGTGGGACGTGGTCAGCGGCGACCCGGCCAAGAACGCCACACCCGAGGCCATGGCCAAGGCCATGCGGGAGCAGACGCGCCCCGGCTCCATTCTCATCTTCCATGCCAACGGGCGCGGCCACCGCACCGCCGAGACCCTGCCCCTCTTCGTCCCCTGGCTGCGCGAGCAGGGTTTCACCTTCGTCACCGTGAGCCAGCTCCTCCAGCTGGGGCGCCCGGAGAGCTCCCCGGAGTGCTACGAGCTCAAGCCCGGCGACAACCAGCGCTACGACGAGCTCTTCGGCGCGGGAGAATAGCCGCGCTCCCCGCCGAACTGGGCGGCCAGCTCCGCCACCACGCCCCGGTCGGCCTCCAGAAAGGGCAGCGTGTGCCCCGCCGCGGGGTGCAGCCAGCGCAGAACCTGCCCCTCCATGGGGCGGGGTTCGCCCCCAAAGCCGTGCACATGGAAGAAGTTCAACCGCACCAGTAGGTTGGGGTAACGGTAGGGCAGCTCCTGCCAGAAGCTGCAGGCACGGACCTCGATGGCCAGTTCTTCGCGCAGCTCGCGGCACAGGGCCTGCTCCAGGTCCTCGCCAGGCTCCACCTTGCCGCCGGGAAACTCCCAGAGCCCGGCAAAGCGCACCCCTGGGGGGCGTTGCACCGCCAGGTAGCGCCGCTCCTGCCAGATGATGGCCGCCACCACCGTCAATCCATTCTCGCTTTGCAGCACTCGGGGCTCCCTTGCGATGGTTTTGTGCCGCCTCAGCGCACCTGCCCCCTGGCGTCCACGGGCCAGAATTGGGGCGGGTTCTCCGGATGCAGCACGCAATAGCGCTGGGCCAGGTTGGCCACCACGCAGGAATGGTTGGGGGTGATCAGCACCCGGTCGCCCAGCGGGGGATCGAAGTCCGGGCACCCGTCCCGGGCCACGAGGCCGTGCTCCTCGGAGAGGCGGGACACGGTGCGGGGGCGGTCCAGCCGGGGCGCGGCAGGTTGCTCGAACCAGTCCAGGAGGCCGAAGCCGAAATCGCCCCCTCCTTCCGGCTCCAGACCGTGTGGCGCCTTGTCCAGGCCCAGGACCTTGGACCCGGCGTCCAGGATGAGGAAGTCGGTGTTCTTGCTGACCACCGAGGCGAGCACCACCAGGGCCGCGTGCCTGGCCGGGGCCAGGCCCAGGCGCAGGGGGGTGCGGTCCAGGAACACATAGTTGCCGGGGCGCAGTTCGTGCAGCCCCGCGAAGTTCTCGGCGGCCAGGGCCGTGGGCGTGGAGCCCACCGAGAGCCGCAGGCCCGTGCAGCCCAGCTCGGCCAGGCGCCCTGCAGCCAGGAGCATGAGGCGACGTTCGGTTTCGGCGATGCCGCGCACTTCGGCGGCGTCCCGCGCGGCGTAGGCGTGTCCGGCGTGGGAGACGAGCCCCCGCAGGCGCAGGGCCGGGGCCCGCAGCACCAGCCGGGCCAGGTCCGTGAGGGCGGGGCTGTCCGCCAGGACGCCGCAGCGCCTGAGCCCCACGTCGACCTTGATGGACACGGGCACGGTGAGCCCGCTTGCGGCCGCGGCCTGGTGGAGGCGCTCCACCCCGAGGGCGCTGTCCACCAGGCAGGAGAGCTCCACGCCGGTGTTCCGGGCCGTGGCGCAGAGGCGGCGCAGGCGCGGCGGATCCAGCAGGGGGTAGGCCGTGAGTACCGGTCCGAGGCCCGCTTCCATGAAGACCAGGGCCTCTCCGGCCTTGGCCGCGGTGAGCCCCTTCGCCCCTGCCTGGAGCTGCAGCCGGGCGATTTCGAGCGACTTGTGCGTTTTCACATGGGGCCGCAGGGCCAGGCCTGCCGCGTCGGCCCGCTGCTGCATGGCGCGGATGTTGGCCATGAGTTGGGGCAGGAAGAGCAGGACCTCGGGCGTATCCAGGTGCGGCGGGATGCTGCGTGGTTCCATGGCGGCTCCAAAGGCAGGCTGGGGGGCGGGGCTGCGCGACAGGGGCAGAGTACCCGGGAAGCGGGTGCAGGTCAAAAGCCTCGGGCAGTCCGGGAACGCCCCTTGGAAGGGCGAGGCACCTGCGGCGGTGCTGTTTCGAATAGGGCATGTCCTTGGCCTGAAAACCAGGAAATACTGTGGTGCTAGAGGTTTTTCCGGTTCTGGTGGGCTGGATGAAAGCTTATTTCTGAACAGGTCTTGCAATAATCGCCGTGCCCGGCTATGGGGTACTCCAAGCCTGTATCGGCGTTCCCGCCCAGGGTTCCCGCCTCTGCCCCCGTTTGTCCCTCGGGAGGTGTCCGTGTTCCGCACCTGTGTTGCCAGTAATGAAGTAATTGGTGTACAGATAGGCAAAAGCGTCCCCATATGCGTGACGCCCAACCCACAGACCCTTTGGGGGTGCGAGATGAACCAACCGGCGGGGGCACGGTCCTCGGTTCCTGCGGCAGCCTTGTCTTCCAAACGGGTTCATGCGGCGCGACCGCATCCGTCCCAAGACCGGAGGCCCACCCCAGGGTGGGGCGCCTCCGCGCTCCTCGTCTTCCTCGCCTGGCTCGTCCTTTCGGGCGGCCTGCCCACGGCGGCCTGGTGCGCCGATCCGGCGGGCAAGACCGTGGTCTGGGTGGACTCCTACCGGGAGGACTACGCCTGGTCCCGGGGCATCGGCGAGGGCATCCGCCAGGCCCTGGAGGGCTCGGGGGTGCGGCTGGAGAGCATCCACATGGACACCCAGCACAGTGTGGGGGGCGAGGTCCTGCAGGCGGCCGGGCAACGGGCCAAGGAGCTGCTCGACGCCCTGCGGCCCGACCTGGTCATCGCCTCGGACGACAACGCCCAGCAGTATCTGGTGGTGCCCTACCTCCTGGGCACGGAGCTGCCCGTGGTCTTCTGCGGGGTCAATGCCAGGCCCGAGACCTACGGCTATCCGGCGCCCAACGTGACGGGCATGCTCGAGGTGGAACCCCTGGAGGCCCTGCACTGGCATCTGCGGCGCTTCGCCAGGGGCGACCGGGTGGGCTACCTGAGCGGGGACGTGGCCACGGACCACAAGGTCATCGAGAAGTACAACCAGGAGCACTACCAGGGGCGCATCACGCCCTTTCTGGCGCGCGACTTCGCCGAGTTCGAGGTCCTGTACCGTCGGGCCCAGACCGAGGTGGACATGCTGCTGTTCATGAACAACGGCGGCATCGAAGGCTGGGAGGATGACCGGGCCGCGGCCTTCCTGGCGCGCGAGACCCGCATTCCCCTGGGCACGGTGGCGCCCTATCTCAAACGCTTTGCCATGATCACCCTGGGCAAGGACCCCCTGGAGCAGGGCGAGTACGCCGGGAGCACGGCCCTGGCCGTGCTGGCCGGGACCAGCCCCGGGAAGCTCCCCCTGGCGCGCAACGAGCGGGTGCTCATGACCCTGAACCTCGAGCTGGCCGAGGCCGCGGGCATCATCCTGCCCCTCTCCACCTTGGAGGCGGCTGCCGAGATCCTGGGCGGACCAAGGCAATGACGCTGAAGCTGCGGCTCAACTTCCTGGCCCTGGGCCTGATGACGCTGGTGGCAACGGCCGTGGCGGTCTCTGCCTTGGTGTCCATCCACCAGTTGGTGCAGGAGTTGAACTTTCGCTTCCTTTCCACGGAATTGCACCAGGTGTTGGACAGGACCCGGCACGCCCGGCAGGTGTTGTTCGAAAGCGGGCTGGCCGAGTCTTCGGTCTACACCCGCATGGCCCAGGAGGAACTGCTGGAGGCGTTTTCCCGCCACGGACCGGGGCGCGACGGGCGCTTGTCCGTGCTGGACGCCCAGGGGAAGGTGCTTCTGCACGAGGGGCGCCGCAACGGAACCCTGGTGCACCAGACCCTGCTGCAACGGCTGGCAGACAACGACCTGGAGCTGCAGCACCTGGAGCTGCCGCAAGGAGCCCGGGTCTTTGTGGCCGAGGAGTTCCGCCCCTGGCAGTGGGTGCTGGCGGTTTCGCTCCCGGCGGAGGAGCTGCTGCGCCAGCGCAACAAGTTCCTGGGCCGCACCGCCCTGATTCTGGGGCTGGCCCTGCTCACGGGCGGCCTGCTGTTCATGCGCCTGGCCCGGCGCATCGTGGTGCCCATCCAGGAGCTCTCAAGGACCGCCAAGGCCGTGAGTCAGGGGCGGTGGTCCGAGCCCTTGCCCCGCATGGGCGCCCGGGATGAGGTGGGGGAGCTGACCGAGGCCTTTGCCGCCATGATCCGCAAGCGTCGCCAGGCCGAGGAGGCCCTGAAGACCAGCGAGGCCCGATACGAGGCCCTGGCCGCCAACTTCCCCGACGGCGTGGTGGGCCTGTTCGACAAGGAGCTGCGCTTCATCCTCCTGGACGGCGCGGGCCTGGGGGAGCTGGACCTGGCCAGGGAGCGGATCCAGGATCGGCTGCTGCACGAGGTCCTGCCACCGCCGCTGGCGGAGGCCTGCATCCCTTCCTTCCGCCAGGCCCTGGCCGGGGTGTCCCGGGCTTTTGAGTTGCAGCACAAGGGGCGCGAATACGAGGTGCGCACCCTGCCCATTCTGGACGCCCAGGGCGGCATCCAGGCCGGCATGGTGGTGGCGCAGAACGTGACGGCGCGCAAGAACGCCGAGCGGGTCCGGGCCGAGGTGGAGCGCATCTACACCAGCATCGCCGAGCTCTCGCCCGAGGCCATCTTCGTCCACCGCCCCGCCGGGATTCTGCTGGCAAATCCGGCCGCGGCCAGGCTCCTGGGCAAGGCCAATCCCGCGGAGCTGGTGGGGCGCAGCCTGCTCTCCCTGGTGCACGGGCGGCTGAAGGTGGAACTCCAGGCGCAGTTCGACAGCGCCGAGCAGCGCCGGGGGCCCTCGGACCTGGGCGAGTTTCCGCTCCAGGCCGAGAACGGCAGCCCCGTGACCCTGGAGATGATCTCCGTGCCCACCGTCTTCCGGGAGCAGG
>CAZNSV010000142.1:0-7606 GCA_964575775.1 uncultured Desulfovibrionaceae bacterium | reverse complement strand
ATGTTGTTCAGACTGCCCACGATGGCCCCGGCCAGGCACTCCACCCGGCCCCCGTGCACCACGATCAGGTCCGGCCGGATTTCGTGCACGAAGTTGCTCAGCCCCAGCACGGTGTTGGACAGGATCTGGTCCGTCTTGGTGCCGGGCTGCTGGTTGATGTACTTGTAGATGTTGCGGAAATTGTTGCGCTCGATCTCGAGATAGGTGGACCCGTAGTCCGACAGCATGTGCATGCCCGTGACGAAGATGTGCGTCTCGAAGCGCGGCTCGTCGGACACCTTGCGCATCAGCAGGCGCAGCTTGCCGAAGTCCGCCCGGGTGCCGGTCAGGAACAGGATACGCTTCACAGCAGCATCTCCGGCCTGAGCTGCACGTCCGCCGGGATGTCCACGGCGGCGCGGCGCCCCAGCAGGCTGTCGTAGTCCCGGGCCAGGAAGGCCCCCGTGCCCGGACGCTTGACCCACAGGTTCTCGCTACTGAGCGTCTCCCCGGCCGCGATGGGCCGGATGGTCACCACGCTGGCATAGGCAAAAGCGATGGTGGGCGCCTCCTCCGCCAGGATCCGCTTGCCCCCGCCCAGGGCCGCGTGGATGGCCGCCGCGCCTTTGACCAGCTCGGCCAACTCCGGCGGGGTCAGGGAGATGTCGATGTCCGCGCCCGGCCAGCTCTGATCCGAGGTGAAGTGCTTCTCCACGATCTTGGCGCCCAGGGCCACGGCGCCCAGCACCGTGTAGTGCCCCAGGGAGTGGTCCGAGAGGCCCACCACCGCGTCCGGAAAGGCCTGGCGCAGCTCCTCCAGGCCCCCGAGCTGCACCTTGTCGTAGGGCGTGGGGTACATGGACGTGCACTGCAGCAGGGCAAAGGGCACGCCCGCGGCCCGCAGCAGTTCCACGCTGGGGCGCACCGTTTCCACGTCGTTCATGCCCGTGCTGAGCAGCACGGGCTTGCCGAACCCCGCGATGTGCCGCACCAGGGGATAGTTGTTGCACTCGCCCGAGCCGATCTTGAAGGCCGGGATTCCCAGGGCCTGCAGGCGGTCCGCCGCGGCCCGGGAAAAGGGCGTGGACAGGCAGAGCAGCCCCAGCTCCTGGGCCAGGTCCAGGAGTGCCCGCTCCTCTTCCAGCGAGAGGGCGCAGCGCCGCATCATGTTCCAGATGCTCTCCTTGGCGTTGCCCGGCACCACGTCGTTGGCGATCATCTCGTCGTCCACCACGTGGCACTGCAGTTTGACGCACTCCGCCCCTGCCTGGGCCGCGTCGCGCAGCATCCGCTCGGCCCGGCTGAACACGCCGTCGTGGTTGATGCCGATCTCCGCAATGACCAGGGGCGGGTGGTTGCCGCCGATGCCCCGGTTGCCGATGTAGAATTCCGTCATGCTCTCGCTCGCAGGGTTGGCCGGGCGCCTCGTCGGGAGGCCTTGCCCGGCGGTTGCTTCAAGGCGAATACGCGCCGCCGCCTCGCCCCCGTCTACAGCACGCAGTACGACACGTAGCTGTCGAAGGGGAAGCGGCGCAGCTGCACGCCCCGCACGCCCAGGGTCTCCAGCAGGGCCAGGGTCTCGCCGGGCCAGCGCTCGCAGGCGAACTCGTCGAAGCCGATCACCGCCCCCTTGGGCATGCGAGGCAGGCAGGCCTCCAGGGCGGCCTTGGTCCCGGCGTAAAGGTCCATGTCCAGGTAGAGCAGGCTGACCAGGGCGTGGGGGTTGTCCTCGAAATACTTGGGCATGGTCTGGCAGACGTCGCCCTTGACCAGCTCGATCCTGGGCAGATGATTCAAGGGGCGGTTGCTGTCGAACAACGCGGCCGCCTCGTTGAGCAGCTCCCGGGAGTCGATGGCCATGGCGCCCTGACAGCGCTTGCTGGATTCCGCCTTGCTCGCGTCCTCGCGGCAGAGTTCCGGCAGCCCCGCGAAGGTGTCGAAGCCCACGATGCGGCGCTGGGCGTTGAAGGGCTCGTAGATGGCGCTGCAGTGCGCAAAGGAAAACAGCCCCCCGCCCATGAGCACCCCGCACTCGAACACGCTGCCCGGAATCTCCAGCACCATGCGGAACAGTTCGTGCCGCACCAGGAAGCGGGTGATGGTCTGGCGCGAGCAGAAGACCGGAAAATTCATGAACCGCTCCACCGGGGTCAAATCCCCAAAGGTGGCCAGCCGGTCCATGCTGTCCATGAAACTGGCCTCCTTGGCCGGCATGCTCTTCTCCACAAAACGATATTTCGATTCGCTCATGACTCGCCCTCCCGGGCTCGGTTGTCCGCTCCATGCAGGACGCGCGACGCGCGCCCGATTCCTCAGTGCAACACCAGGGCGCGCAACTGCCGCGCCGCCATGCCGTGCCCCGGTTCCACGTCCAGACAGCGCTGAAAACAGACGACGGCCTGCCCGGCCTCCCCGGCCGCCACGTGCAGCATGCCCAGATGGTAGTGGGCGCCGCAGTGCACGGCCCGCTCCAGACTGGGCTCCGCCAGCAGCCCCAGCAGGAGCCCCCTGGCCGTGTCCACCAGACCGTCGCGCTTCAGGGCCACGGCATAGGCGTAGCGCACGGCGGGCAGCATGGCCATGCGCCGCACCCTATCCTGCAGCGCGGCCTCCAGGGGCCCGGCCTCGGCGCCGCGTCCCAGCCGCTGCAAGGCCGCCACCAGCGGGAACGCGGCAAAGACGAACTGCCCCTCGTAGGCGTACAGGTCCTCCTCGCGTAGCCTTTGGGGCAACGCGGACGTCACGTAGGCCCCGGCCAGCCGCTCCATGGTCCGGCCCTGCCAATGCAGCACGGCAGCCTGCAAGGCCTCCGGGGACTCCGTGGCCGCGAACTCGGGCAGCTCCGTCTGCAGCACGGCGCTGAATTCCGCGTCTTCCAGGCAGGGGCGCACCAGGGACAAGGCCCGGGCCGCCGCCGAAATCCGGCAGCAGGCCTCGTAGCGGGCCAGATTCCACGCCGCGTGCCAGGCCGACGAACGCCGGTCCTGCCGCAGGGCCTCCAGGCCGCGCCCCAGGTCCCCCGGCTCGGCAAAGTGCAGGGCCAGGGCGTTGCGCCGCTCCGGATCCGGAAAGGCCTCGAACAGGCCCTCCAGCGCCTCCACAAAGGTCTCGGCCAGGAACTCCAAGGGCATAAGGGGCGCCAGGGTCTCGCGCTCCAGACGCGGCGCCCCGGCCAGATCCCTGAGGCAGTCTTCGGCCTCGGCGCGCAGCACCGTGCCGCCCAGGGTGTCCGCGCCCCTGATCATGCCGTTCACGGGGCCGTCCGGGAACTGCAAGAGGTGCACGGTCCTGCCCAGCAGGGCCGCCTCCACCAGGGCGCCGGACTCCACCCCCACCACGCATCCCGCGGTGGCCAGGAGTTGCCGGGTGTCCTCCCCAAAGGGCACGCACTTCAGGTTGGGCGGCGTATCCGGGCCGAAACAGCTGGAAAAATCGAGCCAGGGCAGATGGGCGTAGCCTGCCGGTGAAAAACGCTCCTTGATCAGCACTTCCCGGTCCGGATTGGCGGCGGCCAAGCTGGCCAGGAAGTCGAACCAGCGCCTGCGCCCCTCCTGGGTGAAGGGGTGACCGTCCGGATACACGATGCTGTCCCCTATGGGGGCGTCGCGGCGATAGAGCCCCACGGCAGGCAGTCCCAGGGCGGGCACCGGGGCCTGGAAAAAGTTGTGCACGCCCCGGAACACCCGGTTGGGGGCGAACACGAAATTGCCCATGGCGAAATGCTCCAGCCGGTGCAGGCTGTCCTTTTCCTGCCAGAAGACCCCGGGCAGGAAGTTGATGCGCAAGGCATCGCGAAAGGCGTTGGGCACCAGGGCTTGGGAATCGAAGAGCACGGCCTGGGGCGGTTCCCGGCGCAGCAGCTCCAGGGGCACGGTTGCCTCGCCCTCCTGCGCGGCAATGACCGCCATGACCGGATAGAGCGGGTTGCCCGGGTCCAGGGCGATACGGCAGCCGTGCCCGCGCCGCCGCAGGATCCTGGCCACGGCAATGGCGCAGAGCAGCTGGCTGTCGGCGTTGGGGATCACCCCCACCTGGATGGCCTTTCTACTCTGCACTGCTGTCCCTTGCGTGGTCTGATGCGTCATGTGGTTCAAGTCGGTTGCCTGGGGCCGGAGCGCGGCACGGGCCGCCACCGCTGAAAAAATGCAACATCCGTGCCCTTCCCTCAAAGGGGGGCGCGCAACAGCGCCCTGGGCACGTCCTCGAGCACCATCACCCGCGCCGGATCCAGCAGCTGCGTCAGCAGGGCATGCTCCCGCAGGGCGTTGCGGGTCACGAAGGCCATGGCAAAGCGGCTCAGCTCCGTGAACAGGTGCATGAAGTCGAAGAACCGGGTCGAGGTGTGCCCCTGCCGCAGTTGCCAGTTGATCAGGTCGGCGGGCAACACCGCCAGGGGCGTGAGCATGGCCGGGACCGCGTCCCGGTAGCTCTCCACATACTGCCGCTTGAATTCCTCCAGGGTGCAGAGCACCGGAGCACTGCCCAGGGGGCGCAGCTCCCGCAGATACCCCAGCAGGGCCAGGTTTTCGTCCAGGGCGCCCTGCCAGGCGCGACACAGGCGCAGGGTCAGCTCCGGAATGGAGTCCACGGCCTGGGGCAGTTTGTGGGCCGCCATGCCCTTGGCCACGGCCTCGCAGACGGGATGCGCCCGGGCCTTGTCCGTCTCGCCGTTGCAGAGCAGAAAGTCCAGGTACGCGGCCTGGCTGCGGACCACCTGCCGCCGGGCGCGCAGTTCCTCGTGCAGGGCATCCAGCTCGACCTCGGGCACGTGCGACTGGACCTGGTCCAGCTCCCGCTGGAGGCGCCGTCTGTCCAGCAAGGGGCGGGCCTTGAGTTGCTCCAGGTCGGCGCTGCGGAAGGCATCCCGGGACAGGATGCCCTCGTCCCCCACGAGATGCCAGGCCGTGCCCGTCAGCTCCCGGGCGGTCATGTCCAGCTCGTGGGCAATGGCCAGATAGTGGAAGTAGGTCCAGGCCTTGCGCCCCTGCCGGTCGCGCACGGCAAAGCAGTCGTAGGGCACCCGGCCGCTGCCCAGGCCGTGGCCGCTGCTCACCAGCGGGGGCCCGTCCAGCCCCTCGGCCTGGCCGCCGCCCTGGGTCGCGTCCAGCCCGTGGTAGGGCGTTGCCGCGTCCCGGCTACCGCGCCAGGAGTGATCGCCCCCCGCGATGAAGACCTCCGGCGCGCGTAGCGCCTCGGCCAGCCCCAATGCGGAAATGGAACAGCTCAGCCACGACTCCCGCAGCCGGTACCGGTTGCGCAGCATCCGCAAGTCGAAGCTCTCCATGAAGAACACGCCCCGGTAGCGGGCGCTCACCTCCCGGATGTTGGCCAGGGACAGGCTCACCAGCCAAGTGTCGGGCAGGTCGCGCCCCACGTCGAGCATGCCCGCCATGCGCAGGTCCGTGTCCAGGTTGACCACGAAATCCGGGGCCACGCCCGCATCCAGGCAGGGGCGCACCGTGCGCGACACACACACGATGCAGCAGCGCTGCTTCAGGGTGTAGAGCCAGGGCAGCACCGACTGCAGCGAGGGGCCGGGCAGCAGGATCAGCACCGGGGGGCGCAGCTCCAGCTCCCCGAGCACGTCGCACAGGGGGCTGGCCAGATGCAGCGGCAGATTGCGGGACTTGCTGACTTCCCGATGCGGCAGCAGCGCTTCCGGCTCGGACCGCACCTTGAGCGGATCCGGGATGGTCATGCTGTGCCCGGGGAACACCACATACTTGCAGTAGGCCCAGGCCAGGTGCCGCTGCACGGCGTCGCAGAGTTCCGGCGCCCCTGCATAGGTTTCCGGGGCGATGCACAATTCCACCCCCCCGCGCAGGCGCTCCGGCGCCATGCCGCGCACGGCCTCCACCGCCGCCGGGGTCACGGCCGGAAAGAACACGCGCCGCACCCGGGGCACGCTCTCCGGGAGCGGCAGCCCCAGGGACACGACAAAGGCCTTGCCGTCATAGGCAAAGCCCTGCAACTCGGTACGCGTGGTGAACATGACGGACCATCCTCTGCCCAGAACGCCGTAGCACCCCAGGCTCACGCTTCTGACACAGCCCCCACTACAGCACGAACCGCCCGTTTTCCAGGCGAAACCCGTTGTCCATTGCCAGGAAGCCCTCGCAATCCTTGCACATGGGAATCTCGCCCCACCGGCCCTGCAGATGCAGCTCCCGCAGCTCCCGGATCTTCTCGCCCTGCCAGAGCTCGCGCAGGGAATGCGTCTTCAGGGAGCCATAGGCCATTTCGTCGTAGAAATCCGCGAAACAGGGCACCAGGTTCCCGCTGTGAGTCACGGTGGGGTACAGCCACAGGTAGTGGCAGGGGTACCTGGCCACGGTCTCGTCCTTCTTGACCTCGAACTTGTCGCCCCAGCCGTGAAAACGCTGGATCTGCACCTCGATGTCGTAGTCCTGCCAGTAGTCGAGAAAGGCCCGCTTGTGGGGCAGGTTCTCGGGAAAGGCCAGGTACTGCACGCTCAGGAAAGTCTCCGACCCCAATGCCTGCCGCCGCGCGATACAGCGCTTGATCCGGTCCACGACCCTGGCGTGGTGCGAGGAGCCGGAAATGTTCGCGTAGAGCTCCGGCACCATAGTCTGCAGCGAAAAGACCAGGTGATCGAGCCCCAGGGTCAGGAGCCCTTCCATCATCGCGTCGTCGATGATGAAGGCGTTGGTGTTGAGACAGACATAGGAGCGGGGGTTGCTGTCCTTGATGACGCGCAGCACGTCGAAGAACCGGGGATGCAGGAGATTCTCGCCCCTGGTGCCCATCTGCACGTACACCGCCCGCCCCTCCAGCTCCTGGAAAACCCTCTCCACCACCTCCAGTTCGATGTACTCGGGGGGATGGGGGCGCAGGCTCTGGGGGCAATAGGTGCAGCGATAGGTGCAGTGGCCGCAGAGGTTGAGGGTGAAGCCCCGGGGCAGCTCGGCCTGGTGCCGGATGTTCTCGGTCATGTTCCCCTTGATGATCCCCCGGTCGATGAGGATGTCCTTCTTGACCAGGTGCGCGTCCTGCCGTTTCTTCTCGGTCTGCATGGTCTCACTCCTTGGCTGTCGCACCAGCCGGGTGACCGCCCCCTGCCGGGGCGGTGGGCGCCAGTAAATAGATGTCCCGGAACTCCGGGTCCTGCACCAGGGTCTCGAGCCGCGCCAGGTCCTCCGGGGTGTCGATGTCCAGGGCGTAGCGCTCCGGCATCTCGCAGGCATAGTGCGGTTCCGGGTAGAGTTGTCGTTCTTGTAGCAGCAGGCAGGTGGCAGTCACGTAGCAGGCGCCGGAGATGCGCTGATAGGGCGCCAGCCCCTGGCGGCAGGTCCTGGCCGGGGGCGCGCCCAGCACATAGACGAAGCGCTGGTCTTCCTGGATGCGCCCCACCAGGATGGGGTGGGTCTCCACCCGGCAGACGCTGACCACCGAGCCCGCCCCTTTGGCGGTGAACAGCTCCAGACAGGCCTCGATGTCCGTGTGGCGCACCAGGGGCGAGGTGCACTGCAGCAGGAGCACGGCATCCGGGGTATAGTCCTCGCTCTCGGCAAGACGCTCCACCACGTGCAAGACAGCGGCCACGGTCTCGGCCCGGTCACCGGCCAGCTCCGCCGGGCGCAGGAAGGGCACCTCGGCCCCCGCTTCC
>CAZNSV010000141.1:3932-7620 GCA_964575775.1 uncultured Desulfovibrionaceae bacterium | reverse complement strand
TGGCGTAACACCACTCGCCGAACAGGATGTATTGATCACCCAGGTGCTCGAAGATGGACTCCAGGCGCGGCTCCAGCCAGGCGTCGAGTTTTTTCCACTGCCCCAGGAAGGGAGGGTGCAGATATGCCCCCCTGTTCTGGAGTAGCAGATCGCCATCGGCATTGAAGGAGATGCCGAGGTTCGCCCCGTCAACTTTTTCTTCGACCACCAGTTCCTGGCTGAGAAAGCTTTCACGTTCCTCAGGGGTGAACACCTTGTCCCCGCGGATGGTGACGCCGGGCAAGACAGCCAGATGAGGCGTGTGGGGGAACTTATGGAAGGTTGCGGTCATTAGCCCATTTTTTTCTTGTACATGGTTTGTACATAGTCGCTGCAGAGGAACTGGACGGTTATCCCTTTTTCATTCAATGCTTTTTGCCAACCCCACCATTTGCTGTCTGTCGCTTGGAGGATGGGAGGTTTGTCCGGGTGGGCGTTGGCCGTTGCCACAAACTTTTTATCGGAAGGGTCAAATTTTTCAAGGTCAATATGTGGGGGAAAATTTGTGTATTCGTCACCCGTTTTGCGGATGGGTACTCGTTCGATCTTTGATTTGTTCCAGGCATTGGTAATTACCCATATGAAGAAAGCGGTTCCGACACCAGATTTTTTATTCTTTGGCAGATTGTTTAGATATTCTTGTAAAATTTCGTCATTGTCGTCAATGACCAAAATCCCCTCATTAACAATGTGTTCAACAGCCATAATGCAAGCGTCTACGCAGCGTTCCAAGTCCTTTGATGTACATTGACCTTCATTGAGGTTGGCTGTGAGTGGGACATTTGTATCGACAATCCACTTTTTATGTTGAGAGTTCATGGTTGCACTCCAGCGCTGTGTTTATTCTGGCGTCTGGCAATTCCTGCTCTGGCCTGCGCGGTGATGTCCGCCATTTCGTCTCCAAAGAAGTTCTCGGGCCAGTTGCGGATATTGCCGTAGATGTCGAGCTCCAGGGGTTGGAGCGTGGCCGGGGTCTTGGTGATGTCCGCGAAATATACCGCGACAAGTTCTGGGGGCACTTGCTCCTCGGCAATCCGGCGTTGCAGGCGGCGCAAGAGATGCTCCGAGTGGGTTTCGATGAGGAGTTGCACATTGCGTGGGGCGCCATTTTCGCGGGCCTGGACTGCAGACACGAGCACATCCGCCAGCGCGGACTGGGCACTGGGGTGCAGGTGGATTTCCGGTTGCTCCATGACGACGATGGAATTCGGGGGGGCGAAAAAGCTTTGCACCAGCACCGGGAACACTTGGGAAATGCCGAAGCCCACGTCGGGGATAACGACGAAATGGTCCGAGCCCTTGGTGCGGACCTTGACTTCATATTCTCGGCGCTGCTCGGAGATGGCCTGGACCTGAAAATCCTCGACCAAGCCAAGCTCCATCATTTTTTCAGCAATTATTTCATCAAGTTGCTTGTACTTTTTTCTTTGTCCGAGGTTTATCTTCCTGTCTCTTGCGGCAAGTAGGGCGGCCACGGTATTCTCACCCGCATAGCCGACACTTTCCGGTTCGATGCCGGACCAGGTGTAAAGCCGCTCTGCCTTGGTGCGCATGGGGCCGAGATAAGAAATGGAACCAAACAATTGCCCATGTGTAAGATTTAAGTCTTGCACGAAGTCCGCGTTCTGGTGATACGCAACGACCTCATCGGGAAAACCGTAAAAGCTGATTGGAGCGCCCTGGGTCAGCGGGCGCCCCTTGTTGCGCTTCAAGGGGTAGTTGTTCGCCTGGACACTGTAATCAGGTTTGCCTTCAGCTTTGCGCGTCATGGAGATGTCCAGAACCATCTTGTTGTCTTGCAGCAACGCGTATTGCAGTTCCTGCACGAACGGGGGTTGATGCTCGCCAAGCGTTGCTTGGATCATGCCGTTGAAAGACAGAGCATTGCCTGAGAATTTTTTCTTTGAATCCGGGTCAGTGACTTCCAGGGGTTTTGCCAGGGTCCACTGGTAGCTGAAGGAAATGGGTCTCTTCAGATCATGCCCGTAGACAATATCATAAAAAGAGCCCAATTGGACCGGTGAGTTGCGGCCTCCGGGATAGAGCACGGCCTTGCGGTCATTGGATTCCGCTGTCTGCTTGAGCAGCATCAGGAACTGGCCGAGGCTGGATTTCCCCGAGCTGTTGGCTCCGAAGAAGAGGGTCAAAGGAGCCAGGTTGAGCTCTCCAGTGTCCTCCCATCCTTTGAAATTCTTGATATGTAAACGCTTCAGCATGGCATGGCCTCACTCAGTTGTCTGATTGCGGCGGCTTGGTTCTTCCAATGATACTGCAGAGGAACCTTCCCCCCATCACCCCTGAAAATCGATGGCGCTGAAGTGCATGAGCTTGGTGAAGGAGTGCTGGGACTCGATGTGGCGGATGGTGCCCGTCTTGCCGCGAATGACCATGGAGGTGGTGCGGGCGCCGTTGCCCGTGAACTCCACCCCCCGCAGGAAGGTCCCGCCGGAGATGCCCGTGGCCGCGAAGAACACGTCCTCGCTGGTCACCAGGTCCTCGGTGGTCAGCACCCGCTCCAGGTTGTAGCCAGCCTTGATGAGGTTGGCGCGCTCTTCCTCGGACTGCGGGTCCAGCATGCCCTGCATCTCGCCGCCGATGGCCCGGATGGCGCACGCGGCCAGCACGCCCTCGGGGGTGCCGCCCGTGCCCATCATCACGTCCACCTCCGTGGGCATCACGGCCATGAGCGCCCCGGCCACGTCGCCGTCGGTGTGCAGCTGGATGCGCGCACCGGTCTTGCGGATGTCCTCGATGAGCTGCTTGTGCCGGGGTTTGTCCAGCACGAAGACCACCAGGTCCTCCACGTCCTTGCCCAGGGCCTGGGCCACGCGGCGCAGGTTGTGCTCCACCGGGGCCTTGATGTCCACCCGGTACTTGGCCGCAGGGGGCACCACCAGCTTCTTCATGTAAAAGGCCGGGCCGGGGTTGTACATGGTGCCGCGCGGCGCCATGGCCACCACGGCAATGGCGTTGGGCCGCCCCAGAGCCAGCAGGTTGGTGCCCTCCACCGGGTCCACGGCCACGTCCATGGCCGGGCCGTTGCCCGTGCCCAGATGTTCGCCGTTGAAGAGCATGGGCGCCTTGTCCTTCTCCCCCTCGCCGATGACCACCACCCCGTCGATGTCGATGGCGTTGAAGCTGATGCGCATGGCGTCCACGGCCGCGGCATCGCCCAGCTTGCGCTCCCCCTTGCCCAGCCAGCGCGACGAGGCCAGGGCCGCGGTTTCGGTGACGCGGACGAGATCCAGGGCCAGATTACGGTCGGGGGCGATCTTGTTGCTCATGGACGGGCTCCTCGTGGGGTTGGCAAGAGAGGTTCGGGCCGTTGCGTTCTCGGCAAGGTAATGCCCCCATTTTTCCGCCGACGCAACCGCCAGACACCCGGCTGGGCGCCTCCCGCAGGCCTTCGGTCCCCATGGCTTCGGCCGCATTGAAAAGGGCGCGCCCCTGGGGTAGGGTCCAATGGGTCTGGAACCACGATTCCAAGCATCATCCTCCGGAGCGAACCCATGGTCCGATGCGAAGTGTGCGGCAAGGAGGTCCTGAGCGGCTGGATCTGCGGCGTGGTGCCCGCCCACGACAGCCACAAGCTGGGCCTCTGCCCCGAGCACGACAACCCGACCAACCGCAAGGCCACCACCCAGCTCTG
>CAZNSV010000141.1:0-3922 GCA_964575775.1 uncultured Desulfovibrionaceae bacterium | reverse complement strand
GGCTGCTGCGCGAGAAGCTCGAACAGCACCTCGAGCGCGAACGCGTGAACGAGCAGAACCGCCCCGACTCCTTCCTGGTCACCATCCGCTACCTGGACGGCGGGGTGGTCACGGTGCCCTGCCGGGGCTACGACGTGAGCCAGAACGGCGAACTCCTGGTGCTCAAGGAAGACGGGGGCGCCGAGTTCTACCCCCTGCAGCACATCCGCCGTTTCAGCGTGCAGGAGGCCCTGGCCGGTGAGCCTCCGGACGCGGCATCGGAGCCCTGAGGTGGCCGAGGAGACGGCATGACGGCCCAGCGCCTGATCCTGCACGTGGACATGGACGCCTTTTTCGCGGCCGTGGAGCAGCTGGACCACCCGGAACTGCGCGGCAAGCCCGTGATCGTGGGCGGCGGCGACCGGGGGGTGGTCTCGGCCTGCTCCTACGAGGCCAGGGCCTACGGCGTGCGCTCGGCCATGCCCATCGGGCAGGCGCGGCGGCTCTGCCCCCATGGGTGTTTCGTGCCCGGCAGCAGGGGGCGCTATTCCGAGATTTCGCGGCAGGTCATGGCCGTGCTGGAGGGCTTCTCGCCCCTGGTGGAGCAGGCCTCCATCGACGAGGCCTATCTGGACATCAGCGGTCAGGAGCGGCTCTTCGGCCCGCCCGAGGCCCTGGGCGCCCGGCTCAAGGCCGAGGTCAAGGCCGCCACCGGGCTCAACTGCTCCGTGGGCATCGCGCCGGTGAAGTTCCTGGCCAAGATCGCCTCGGACTACCGCAAGCCCGACGGGCTCTTCATCCTGCGGCCGGAAGAGGTGCACGGGTTCCTGCAGACCCTGCCCGTGGTGCGGATTCCGGGAGTGGGGGGCAAGGCCGGCAGTCGTCTGGCGGAGCTGGGGGTGCACACGGCCGGTGACGTGTTACGCTACCCCGAGAGCTTCTGGTTGCGGCGCTTCGGCAAATGGGGCGCCATGCTCCACGAGCGCGCCCAGGGCATCGACCCCCGGGAGGTGGAAACCGACTACGAAGCCAAGTCCGAGAGCGCGGAGAACACCTTCCGCCAGGACACCGACGACCGCGAAGAGCTCAAGCGCTGGCTGCTGCGCCAGGCCGAGGAGGTGGGGCGCCGTCTGCGGCGCGACGGGCACAAGGGGCGCACCGTCACCCTCAAACTCAAGTTCCAGGACTTCACCAGCATCACCCGCAGCAAGACCCTGAGCGCCCCCACTTGTGCCACCAGAGTGCTCTTCGCCACAGCGGCGGCCCTGCTCGATGCCGAGCCCCTGCCCCGGAAGCTGCGGCTCATCGGCCTGGGGGTGTCCAACTTCGGCAGTGGGCCGGTGCGCCTCTCCCTGCTGCCCGAGCAGGGCGTGCTGCAGGAGGACCCCCTGGACAAGGCCCTGGACGCCATTCGCGAGAAGCACGGCCGGGAGTCCCTGGTGCGGGGGCGGGTCTTCGGGTTCGGGAAAAAGGCCTGAGGCCTTGCGGACGATTGCCCCGGCCAGGACCCACGGCCTTCCCATTTCCGGCAGGATACGCTAGAATTGCGGAAAGTTGCCGGAATGCCCCGGTCAAGGGGCGGCGTGAATCTTCAGCAGCAGGGAGGCAGGGAATGCGCGGCATGCAACGATACGGATTCTTCTTGGCGGTGTTTATGCTCATGGGCGCCTGCCAGGTCTGGGCCCTGGGCGGCTACAAGGAACTGCTCTGGATCGACGCCATGGGCTACACCATCCACACCGCGGCGGACGGCAACCCCACCCTGACCACCTTTCTGCGCTACCGCGAGGTGCGTTTCGAGAAGAACACCCGCAAGCCCGGGCATTTTCTCTGCAATCAGGACGGCATCGACAAGGAAATCCCGGTGCGCGACATCAGCGGCATCCGGCTCAAGCTCCCCCTGGAGCAGCTGCAGAAGACCGCCCGCGAGGACCGGCTGCGCAACGTGGTCCTGACCATGAAGGACGGCAGCGTCTACGATGTCACAGTGGAGCGCAACCTGGGCTTCGCCCTGGCCAACGACGACTTCATCGAGTTCAAGTACTGGGATCCCGTGACTGGCGCCTGGGCCTTCGGCGGCGTGGCTGGCGACACCCTGCGCGAAGTCCGCTTCCAGTAGGCGCTGATCCCCGGTCCTCACGCTCAGGGCGCGGGTTCGAGGCGCCAGAGCTGCTGGCGGCTGTCGTTGCAGGGCCACTGCACCACCTTGTCGCCCAGCTCCTTGCCGCCGCCCACGACCTCCAGGCACTGGCCGCTGTGCAGGGCGCGGATGCGCACCACGTCCGCCCCTGCCTGGGGCCTGGGCTCCAGGATGAACTGCTGGTTCTGGCGGTGGTGGCACTCCCACTGGATGCAGGGTGCACCGGCCGAGGTGTCGCCGGAGGGAATGGCCAGGCACTGGCCGCTGTGCTCCGCCACCAGGGCCACGGCACCGTCCTGGCCGGGCAGGGCGCGGAAGCGCTGGTTGTCTCCGCCGTAGCAGGTCCACTGCGCCAGAAAGGCCCCCTGAATCGTGCTTTCGCGGCTCACGTCCAGGCACATGTCGCTGTGCAGGGAGCGGATGGTCATGGGCTGCGGCGTTTCGGCCCGGACCAACCCAGGCAGGGGCAGCAACAGGAGCAGCAGGAGCAGGGTGCGCATGGTGGTCTCCGCAAGGACAGGCCGGTTGCGTGGTCGCGGGCTTTGGACCACTGACCGGAAATTGTTCCAGAAAGCGGTGCCCGCGTCAATGACGCCCCCCGGTTTGCTTGCCACACGCCGACAATGCGCTCGTCTCGCGGGATCGTTCGCGCGGGACTGGACAGGGCGCGCCCCCTGCCTTAGTTCCTGAGGCGGCCCGAACCTGCCCCCAACCGCCCTGCAAGCCCTCAAGCCCCCCTGGAGCCCATGGCCGACCTGAACCCCTCCCTGCCCATTCCCGTGGCCCTGGTCCGTTGTCCGGACTACGCGGGTCCCGAACTGGACGCCCTGGTGGCCCGGTGCCTGACAAGCGCCGGAGTGGCCTTTGCCCGGGGCTCCCTGGTGTTGGTCAAGCCCAACCTGCTGCGTGCCACGCCCGACGGCCTGGCCTGCACCCACCCCCGGGTGGTGCGCGCGGCCTGCCTCTGGCTGCAAGAGCAGGGGGTCCGGGTCCTGGTGGCCGACTCCCCCGGCTTCGGCTCCGCGGACGCCGTGGCCCGGGCCGTGGGGCTGGAAGACGCCCTGCGGGACCTGGGGCTGCAGGTGCAGGACCTGGGGCGTCCGGTGCGCCGCAAACTCCCCATGGGGCACGGCGTGGCCGTGTCGCGCACTGCCCTGGAGGTCGACGGCATCCTCAACCTGCCCCGCCTGAAAGCCCATTGCCAGCTGCGGCTCACGGCAGCGGTGAAGAATCTTTTCGGCTGCGTGCCCGGGGTGCGCAAGGCTATTGCCCACACCCGCCACGGCGACCTGCACGGCCCCCACGGTCCGCGCCTGGAGAGCCTGATCATCGAGTTGGGGCAGCTGCTCCCCCCCACGGGGGCACTCCTGGACGGCATCGTGGCCATGCACGGCCGTGGTCCGGCCGGCGGGCAGCCCTTTCCCCTGGGGCTCCTGGCCGCCGCGCCCGGCTGCGCGGCCCTGGACACCGCCGTCTATACCCTGCTGCGCCAGGACCCGGCGCAAGTGCCCCTCTGGTTGGAATGCCGTCGCAGGGGGCTGCCCGGCGCGGACCTGACGGACCTGAGCTTTCCCCTGGCCAGGCCCGAGGACTTCGACCCCGCTGGCCTGGAAATCCCCCGGGACCTCGACCCCATGACCTTTCACCCCCTGCGCCTGGCACGCAGCGCGCTGAAGCGCCTCTGGGCCCGGCTGGTCTGAGCCATGACCGAATCCGCCCGCAGAACGGCCTTGCAACAGGGGCTCCTGGCCTGGTTCGCCGCGCGACGGCGCCCCTTGCCCTGGCGCGAGGACTACGCGCCCT
>CAZNSV010000140.1:0-7730 GCA_964575775.1 uncultured Desulfovibrionaceae bacterium | reverse complement strand
CAGGCCGGGCCGGTCCTCGGGCAGCAGCAAATCCGTCAGGGACAGGGACTGGGCGGGCAGCTCGGAGAACAAACGCCCCACACTCTGGTTCATGAACAGCAGCCTGCCGTCCGCATCGGTCTCGAACAGGACATGGGGCAGGAAATCCGCGAGCTCGCGGTACCGCTGCTCGTTCTCCCGAAACAGTCTGTAGAGCTCGAAACTCTCGATGGCGTTGGCGCAGTTCTTGAGGATGATGGAGAGCAGGGAGAGCACCAGGCCGGACACGGTGCGGTCCGTGCGCCCCAGCAGGCCCACGAACATGCCCCGGGTACGGGAGCTGGTGGACAGGGAGTGCAGCACCAGCCGCAGCTTGCCTGTCCTGGAATGCACGTGGATGGGGCTGTTCTCCCGCAGGGCCAGGGAGAAGACGCCGTTTTCGATGAGGTAGTCCACCTCCACGCCCAGGTCCTCCTGCTGCTGCGGGGGCAGACAGAGGGTCATGGCGAAGTCCTGAGTGCGCTCGTCCACAAGGTAGTAGGCCGTGGCCTGAAAGGGAATGAAGCCCTGGATGCGCGCGGTGGTCTCGCGCAGGATGTCCGTGGGCTCCTGCAACTGGTTGATGCTGGTCTGAAAGTCCCCGAGCGTGGCAGCCATGTCCAGAATGTCGTAGGTCAGCCTGGCCTGCTGTTCGAGGCTTTTGATGCGCAGCTCCAGTTCAGAGGGCTTTTCGCCTGGGGGCCTGTGGTCAGCCATCCGTGAAAAACCTCAGAATGTCGTCCAGTTGCATAGTCAATTGCTCCGCCACCTGCCGCACCATGGCCGGGGAAAGGTCCAGCAGCTCCCAGGCTCCGGCCTCCAGCCTGGGCACGTAGCGCTCGCCGCTGGTACCCAGCTCCAGGGCGTTGACCAAGAGGTCCGCCACGTGCATCAGGGCGGCCTCCTGCCGGTGCTTGGCCTTGCTGTAGCCGTGGTGGGACGAGACATTGCTCTCCAGGGACAGGGGAAGCTTCCAGGTCTCCAGGAGCAGGCCGCCGAGACGGCAGTGGCTGAAGCCCAGGTCACGCACTTCCTGCTCCACCAGGAGCCGCCCCCCGGCCCTGGCCCGCTCCATGAGCCGACGGGCCACCTCGGGCTTTTCCGCAAAGAGCGCCAGTCGGCCGATGTCGTGCAGCAGGCCCGAGACAAAGAAGCGCTCGGTGTTGGGCGACTTGTGGTACCCGGCCATGAGCCGGGCCGCGATGCCGCAGGCCACGCTGTGGCGCCAGAAGGACTCCATGTCCACCATTTCCGTGGGGATGCCACGGAACGCGGTGACCACGGAAAGCCCCACCGCCAGGGACAAGAGCTGGTTGCCGCCGATGATGGCCACGGCCCGGGACACGCTGTCCACCCGGGAGCGCATGGCGTAGAAGCTGCTGTTGACGATCTTCAGCAAGCGCCCGGCCAGTTCCGGGTCGTTCTCGATGACCTCGGCGGCGTCCAGGGCCGAGCTGCGCGGGTCGTTGACCACCTCCACCAGCTTGTGGAAGACCATGGGCAGGGTCCCCATGGTTAACTCCTCGCGGATCAGGCGCTCGGGGTCGAAGCCGGGTTCCGCCGCGCCCCCCGCCCGCTCGTCTCCCTGCTGCCCGGAAGTCTCCAGCCCCAGGGTGCGGCCACTGAGCATGGCCGGGGAAACACCCCGCAGCATGCAGAGCCGGACCGTGCGCTCGATGCATAGGTCCAACAACTCCCGCATCAGTTCGTGGTTCGGATCGTTATGAGCGAACCGCGCGCGCTGGTAGGCCGTGGCCGCGGCCAGAAGCTCCGGTGCCACGTCGCCCGAGTCATCGTCTGCTTCGTTGTCCTCGGGGTCCTGCACCGCCACGGCCAGTACGCCCCAAATCTTGAAGATGCGCAGATGCCGCTCCTGGAGTTCCACCCCGGCGTCCAGCAAGAGCCGTCCGTTGCGGTCACGAACCTCCTCGGCCAGAATCTGGCCGGGTTTCAGCGCACTCAAGGGCAATCGTCCCATGGCTATTCAGCTCCCCGTGTTCCCTGCGGACACCCCCCTGCCTCCAAAGACGCTCACTTCTGCCGCCAGGCGCCACCCGCGTCCTGAATCCAGTACCCGGCCGGGGCCTTGGACTGCCATTCGCCGGCGAAAATCTCCTGCACCTTGCCCACCTGGGTAGCGTCGATACCCAGTGCGGCAGCCACTTCTCGATAGAGCTGGGTACGGGCCTGGTTGTCCGCACCCACCAACCGCTTGAGTTGGGCGACCTGCTGCAGATCCAGACCTTCGGTGTTCCGGACCTCCAGCAGCCCCTTGTTGTCGATGCCCACGGCGCCCCGCTGGTAGAAGGGCGCCAACTGGCCGTGATTCTGGGCGATCTGCTCCTTGAGGTTGCGAATGGCGGCGTTGCTCACGCCCACGGCGTCCTGGGCATGGGCCGTGGCCGGCCCCAGGAAGCGCAGCGAGGCCAGGAACACCTCCAGGGCCGAGCTGCCTCCGGACTGTGGGGTGCCTCCTTCCTGACTCCCGGAGCCCCCGGTGGCGTAAACGTCTTCCACGATGCGCTCCGCGGCCCGCTCCACCTCCGCGGCCGGAAAATAGATGTTCACCGTCACGCAAGCCCCGGCCAGCAGCAGCAGGGCAAAGGCCAGCCCCAGACGGGACGCTTTCGCCTGAAAACGCGGCATGAAGAATTCTCCTTTGTCTTGCACGGCATTACTAGCGGGCCAAGACGGCTCCAGACCACGTTCACGGTCCGGAAATCGTCGCACCACCGGGTGCCAGGACCCGTTCAAGACGGCGTTGCATGTCGGAAAAACTGATCCGGTTGTCCGGATTGCCGTTGATCACGTTGATGCCGAACAGAGGCGGCTTCTTGATGAGATACTCGACACCGCCTTGTCTGATCAAGCCCCTGACATTGAAAATGTCGCTGTCCAGGACGCAGGTGAAGCCCAGGGCCTCGTAGGAAAAGCTCTGGAACAGGGAGGCGAACATGGAAACCCCGGCACCCGTGAGCCCCTGCCCCGTGCCCATGACGGCAATGGCGTTCACCGCCTTGAGGCTGATCTCCTGTCCCACCCCCCGCACCGGCACCGAACGGGCCTCCAGCCGGAACGCCACAGGCTGGTTGTAGGCCACCACCAGGTCCTGCAGGGCCAGATTCAGACGCCCCGTCACCACGCCCAGGTCCAGGGCCCGACTCAGCTGCTCCAGATCGAGCTGCTCCACCCCGATGTCCGCCTGCAGCTTGCGTCGGGTGCTCAGGGGCTGACTCGCGCCCAGGTTCGACACCCGCAGGCTCCCGCCGAACAGGCTTCCGCCGAGGCTGCCCGGCACGCTCAGCTGCTCCCGGTTCAGGCGCAACTCGCCAAGCTCGCCTCCAAGCGTACCTTGCAGGGGCAAGGGGCCGGCCCGCACCTCGCCCAGTTGCAGCCCCTCCACCACAGCCCGGCAGCGCAGTTCGAAGGACTCGGACAGCGGCTCCCGGACGCGCAGCCGGTCCAGGCGCACCCGCCCCCCAAAGAGGGGCAGTTCCAACTCCCCGACCACGCCCAACTCATTGGGACGCAACCAGATGCCCCGTTGTAAACCTGCCACCTCCCCAAGGGGACTAGCAAGCCGTGCGAATGCGAACGTGCCTTGTCCGGCAGGGCTCTCTGGTGCGGTTTGGACTTCCGCGCCCCACTGCAGTTCCAGGCCTGTGGCACTGTCTTGCCGCGCCCCCTGTGCTCCCAGCATGTAGGTAAAGGGCAGGTCGAGCCGCAGGCCCTGCAGGGCCAGGCCCTCCGGGCCCGTATCCAGGCCCCCGTCGCGCACGGCCAAGCGGCCGTCGAGCTCCAGCCGCTCCTGGGGGCCCGTGGCCTTGAGCGTCAGGTCCGCCACGCCCGAGGCTGTGGCGGCGCCGAGTCCCAGAGGTTCCTTGAGGCCGATTTCGAACAGCTCCCACAACTGGAGATCACGGGCAGCGAGGTCGAGGTCCAGGCGTTCCTGGGGCGCGACGCCTCGCTGCCCTCGTCCTTGCAGGCTGCCCAGCCCCCGCAGCTCCGCCGAGAGGCTCTGCACCTGCACCACGCCTGCCTCCTCCAGCCTGGCATCGAGCTTCAGACTGCCGGGATGCCGGGTAAAATCCAGGAACACGGTCTGCCAGAGCAGCGCCCCGCGCGGCAGACGCAGGGAAAGCAGCAGTCCGGTGTCCCGCGCCGCCGTAAGCTCGGCATCCAGGCCAAGCTGCAGACCTTCGGCGAGGAGCTCTCCGTCCGGCGACGCCAGGGCCACTTCCCGCAGTTCCAATTGCGCCTTGACCACGGGAGCGCTCCAATCCCCCCCCAGGGTCAGACTGCAGTCCGCCCGCCCCTTGGGGGACCAGGCCCCGGGGTCCCAGGCTCGGAAGCGCCCGGCCAGTGCGGCCAGCCCGGCGAGCTGCAGCTCCCGCCCCGCCAGGTTGCCCTCCAGAAGATCCGGTCCCACCAGGGCCGAGCCCTGCAGCACCCCCCCTTCTCCCACAGCCAAGCGCAGCTCCCGGAACCGAACCCGTTCCTGGGCATCGAGCTGCATGGCCCCTTCCACCTGCAGGGGCGGGGCGTTGGTGTCATCGGCAAAGCGCAACAGGCACTGACGGATCAGGGCGGCGTCCGCCCCTCCTTCCAGGGCCAGGGCCAGATGCAGCCCCTGGAAATCCAGCCCGGCCGGGAGGGTCAGGGAGCTGTCCAGGGTCCAGGCCTCGGGAGCGCCGCTGGGGTCCAGGGTGGCTGTGAGCCTGGCCAAACCACTGAGGGGGCCGGCCTGCTCCCGGGACCAGAGGAGCAACCCGCGTGGTTGCAGGATGGTTTCCAGTTGCAGTCCGGTGTTGCCGTTGCGTTTCACCGCGCAGGTCAGCCCCAGCTTGCCTGTGGCCCCGGCGGCCTGGAGCCAGGCGGGCAGAAAGCCCCCCAACCAGGCTTGCAGGGCCGCGGCTGCGGGCACCTCTCCGGCCAGGGTGGCGCTGAATCCCCCATCAGGGGCGGAGGCCGCCTGCCCCTGCAGTACCAGGGCCTGCCCCAGCCGCAGGGCCAAGGCCCCCACGGTCCAGGCCTCCTCGGCCAGGAGCTTCTCCGCCCGCCCGGTGAGTTGCAGGGGAATGGGCTGCAGGGCGCGCCCCTGGTAGTGCAGCAGGGCTGCCTCGCTGTGCAGGGAGAAGTGCTCGGCCCGCAAACGCCCCTTGTGGAGGGTGAGAAAGGCCTCTCCCCGGAACACGCCCTGGAGCCAGGGCAGATCCAGGCGCCAGTTGTCCACGCGGGCCACCAGCTGGGGCGTTCCGCTGGGCCCGGGACGGTACTCCAACTGCAGCTCCCCACCCAGAGGCGCTTCCAGGCTCAGCAAGTGCAGCAGCAGCGTGCCCGAGAGACGCACTCCGGCCCGAGGGGCACGGGACACGGCCCCGGGCTCCGGGTCGAGCTCGGAGGAGAGGTCCGGAGTCGGCTCCGCAGCTGGGACAAGGGGGACCACCTGAGCCACGGCCGGGCGCACCCCCTGGCTCCCCCCGGGGAGCAGGAGCAGGCAGAGCAGCAGGGCCAGACAGCCCTTGCCCCACAGGGAGCGGAGTGCGGCCAGGCTCCGGTCGCTGGACGGAGCGCCCCCGCAGGGCATCCGGGTGATCAGGAGCAGGAGCATGCCGGACTTGTACCCCCTGCTCCACCACCAGGCAAGGGTGTGCGGCAAAGCGATACGGCCGCGAGGAGTCGCGCGCTTCTTGACATCCCCCCACCGGCGAGGCAGGGAGGAATCATGCTGCCCTACAAGCAGATCAAGGCCATCGAGAACGCCCTGGGCGCGGAAAAGGCCGGCCCCATCATCCAGGCCTTCGAGGTCATGGAGGAGCGGGTCAAAGCCTCCATGGTGCATGAGCTGGTGACCAAAGACCACCTCGACGCCCGCCTGGCGGAACTCAAAGCCGAAACCATCAAGTGGGTGGCTGGCATGCTCGTGGCCCAGGCCGCCCTCATCGCCGCGCTGGTGAAGCTGCTTTAAGGGAGTCTCAACAAGTCGCGCGCTTCTTGACATCCCCCCACCGGAGAGGCATGAAGAATCATGCTGAACTTCGAGCAGATCAAGGCCATCGAGAACGCCCTGGGCGCGGAAAAGGCCGGCCCCATCATCCAGGCCTTCGAGGTCATGGAGGAGCGCTCCAAGGACGGCATGGCCACACGGCAGGACATTGCCGAGTTGAAGCGTGATCTCGAATACGCCAAGCTGGAACTCCAGGCGACCATCCACGCTCTCAAAGCCGAAACCATCAAGTGGGTGGCTGGCATGCTCGTGGCCCAGGCCGCCCTCATCGCCGCGCTGGTGAAGCTGCTTTAACGCAGGTCCTGTTCCAGCAGCCCCAGTTTCTCTCCTCCACCCTGGTGTTGAGAATTTTTTTCACTGCAATCCTCGCACTCCTGGGGAGACGCGCCCCCTGGCGCCGCTTCCGGCCTCTTTTCCTTTCTCCCGCTTTCTGCTAAGGGGGCATCGATTCCGGCAGGCTGTGGCGCCTGCCCGCCGCCCTCACCAAACCACGCGGCCCCGGACCTGCGGGGCAAAGGTCGCCATGAACTTTCTGGACCTGGTCTTTTGTCTCCTTGCCGCCTATTTCGGCCTGCGGGGGCTCATGCGGGGCTTTTTTATCGAGCTGGGCGGCATTGCCGGGGTGGTGCTGGGCTTTTTCATGGCCAACCGGCACCACCAGGAGCTGACCCCCCTGGTGCGCTCCTTCATCAACCTCCCGGATTGGGAAACCTTCATCGCCTATCTGGTCATCTTCGCGGGGTGCATCGTGCTGGTCACGCTCTTGGCGCAGTTGCTGCACAAGCTCGTGCCCCCCATGGTGGCCTGGGTGAACAAGCTGGCCGGGTTGCTGGTGGGGTTGGCCAAGGCCGCGCTCATCTGCGTGGTGATCTTCCTGGTGCTCTCGGAGTACGTGCCCCAATCGTCCTTGATCACCTATTCCAAGAGCGCCCCTTCCCTGTCGCAGGCCGCGGACCTGCTGCGCCCGTTCCTGCCCGAGGCGCTGTCCGGCTCCGGAACCGCGACGCCCGGAACCTGAGCCCCGCGTCCGCGCGGCCATCAACACCTACCGAGGAGCTGTCATGAGCGACGGCGTGCGCCGGGTACAAGAGGTCATCGACACGCTGTTGGGTCCGGGGGGCTGCCCCTGGGACCAGAAGCAGACCGTGGAGAGCCTCTGCGACTATGTGGTGGAGGAAGCCTACGAGCTGGTCCAGGCCGTGCGCGGCGGGGATGCCCGCGAGGCAGCCGAGGAGTTGGGCGACGTGGCCTTTCTGCTGCTCTTCATCGCCAGGCTTTACGAAAAGCAGGGGCAGTTCGACCTGGACCAGGCCCTGCAGGCCAATGCCGCCAAGATGATCCGCCGCCACCCCCATGTCTTTGGCGAAACCTGCTTCGAGAACCAGGAGGAGCTGCTGCGCAACTGGGAGCGCATCAAGCGCGCGGAAAAAGAGGAAAACGGCGCCAAGGGGCTCCTGCAGAGTCTGCCCAAGGGGCTGCCGCCCCTGCTCAAGGCCTACCGCCTGCACTCCAAGGTGGCGCGCATCGACTTCACCTGGGAGTCGGACGCCCAGCTCGAAGAGCAGCTCCACGGCGAGTGGCAGGAACTGCAACAGGCCCTGCAGGCCGGGGGCGAAGAGGCCCTGGCTGCGGTGGAGCACGAGTACGGGGTGTAGTGCTTGCTGTATCGACTATTACTCGGGTGGAGGCTATGTCGGTTGCAACC
>CAZNSV010000139.1:0-7793 GCA_964575775.1 uncultured Desulfovibrionaceae bacterium | reverse complement strand
CTCCGCTCTCTCCTGGGTGTCTTGGCGATAGCGGCCGCACAAACAGATTACCAGGACCGTGTCGCCGCACCGGTGCCGCAACCGGAGCGGGAGCATGAACCGCTTTGGATCGTACCGGAGCAAAAGGCGAATTACGGGCCGCTGTCAAGTGCCCGGATTCAGGGAAAAGAAGGCAGTTGCCACAGCCGGGAAGGCAAGGGACACGCCAAGAGCCTGCCAGATGCCCGGCAGGAGCCCGGCAGGTGCGCCAGGGCCTACGCGCATGGCGGAGTGGACCCGGACTTGGCGGAGCGTTCGCGGACAGTTCAGGGCCTAGAGCAACTCAACCTTGAAAAACCCAGAGACTCTCATGCATTTGCCAGCAACAATATAGTATTGCTGCTGAAGCGAGCCTTGTTTCAAGGCGAAACAGCGCTAGCGAAACTGGCGCAAAAAGCGCAGGTCGTTCTCGAAGAACAGGCGCAGGTCGTTGACCCCGTACTTGAGCATGGCCACCCGCTCCACGCCCATGCCGAAGGCGAACCCGGTGTATTCCTCGGGGTCGTAGCCCACGGCCTTGAAGACCTCGGGGTCGATCATGCCGCAGCCCAGGATCTCCAGCCATCCGGTCTGCTTGCAGATCCGGCAAGGGGCGTTGCCCACGCGCCCGGAGCCCCCGCACATCATGCAGGAGATGTCCACCTCGGCGCTGGGCTCGGTGAAGGGAAAGAAGCTGGGCCGGAATCGCACCTTGCTCTCTGGGCCAAAGAGCGTCTGCACGAAGGCCGTGAGGGTGCCGCGCAGGTCGGCCATGCTCACCTCGCGGTCCACGAGAAAGCCTTCGATCTGGTGGAACATGGGCGTGTGGGTCACGTCGGAGTCGCGGCGATAGACCTTGCCCGGCGCGATGGCCGCCAAGGGGGGGCGACGCTCCAGCATGGTGCGGATCTGCAGGGGCGAGGTGTGGGTGCGCAAGACCACGCCCTCGGACACGTAGAGGGTGTCCTGCATGTCCCGGGCCGGATGGTCGCCCGGCATGTTCAGGGCCTCGAAGTTGTAGAAGTCCGACTCGACCTCGGGCCCACTCACGATCTCGTAGCCCAGCCCCCGGAAGACCTCGCAGATTTCCTCGGTCACCAGGGTGATGGGGTGCAGGGTGCCCTGCCAGAGGCGGCGGCCCGGCACGGTGGGATCGAACCCGGCCAGGGCCTTGTCCCCGGCGGCGCGCTCGAGCTGGGCCTTGTGCTCGGCAAAGCGGGTGCCCAGGGAATCCTTGACCTGGTTGGCCACCTTGCCCGCTTCGGGCCGCTCTTCCGGCGGCAGCGCGCCGAGGCCGGACATGACCTGGGCCAGACGCCCCTTGCGCCCGAGAAACTCGATGCGCAGCGCTTCGAGGGCGTCCTGATCCTGGACCTGGGCCAGACCTTGCTCGAAGGCCGGAACCAGGTCCAGGAGTTGCTCGCGTACCGTCGGACTCATGCCGGATTCTCCCGCAGGGCTCGGTGTGCGTGACGGATCAGGTCGGAACCTGGACCGCCTAGGCGAACTGGGCCTTGACGGTTTCCACCAGCTTGGCGAAGGCGTGCTTCTCGCGCACGGCCATGTCGGCCAGGACCTTGCGGTTGAGCTCGATACCGGCCTTGGCCAGCCCCTGAATGAAGCGGCTGTAGGACATGCCGTGTTCGCGCACACCGGCGTTGATGCGAATGATCCAGAGCTTGCGGAACTCGCGCTTGCGCTGCTTGCGATCGCGATAGGCGTAACACAGGGCCCGTTCGACGGTCTCCCGGGCGGTACGGTACAGCTTGCTGCGCGCGCCGCGATAGCCTTTGGCCAGCTTCAGGTATTTCTTGTGCCGCTTGTGGGCGGCTTGTCCGCGTTTGACCCGCATGGTGCTTCTCCTTCAGTCGCTCCGGCAATGGCGAAAGTGCCTTGGCTCCGGAGCGGTTTACAGTCCTTGTGCGCTGCCTGGGGACCGGCTGACCGGTCGGGGCCTTAGGCGTAGGGCAGCATCCGCTCCACGGAATACATGTTGGTGCTGTCCACCAGGGCGCCCTGGCCGAGGCGACGTTTGCGCTTGGCGTTCTTCTTGGTCAGGATGTGGCGCAGGTTCTGCTTGCGACGGCGGACCTTGCCGGTACCGGTGACCGTGAAGCGCTTGGCGGCGCTCTTCTTGGTTTTCATCTTGGGCATGGGAGCCTCCTTTTCCTGCGCGTGCTGCCACGCGCTGCGTGTCTTTCTGCCGGGCACAAATCGGCGGCCGCGGATCGGGACGAACCGCGGTGCATCAGTCCGGAACACCCGCGCAATGCGGGGGCAGTGCTGCCGGGAAGGCTGCTCTGCCACAGCCCGGGACGTTGTGCAAGTCCTTTGCGCCGGGTCTACTTCTTTTTCGCCAGCGGTGCGAGGAACATGTTCAGTGTGCGGCCTTCGCTGCGCGGCTCCTGTTCCACCTTGGCCAGGTCTTCGGTGTCCTTGACCGCGCGCTCCAGGATGACCAACCCGCGGTCCTTGTGCACGATTTCGCGACCGCGGAAAAACACGGTGACCTTGACCTTGTCTCCGTCTTCCAGAAAGCGCCGGATATGCTTGAGCTTGGTCTGGTAGTCGTGCTCGTCGGTCTTGGGCCGGACCTTGATTTCCTTGATCTGGACCACGGCTTGCCGCTTGCGGGCTTCCTGCTGCTTTTTCTGCTGCTGGTACTTGAACTTGCCGAAGTCCATGATCCGGCACACGGGCGGATCGGTGTTGGGCGAAACCTCCACGAGATCCAGCCCGCGCTCCTGCGCGATCCGGATGGCCTCGTCCTTGGTCAGAATCCCCAGCTGGGAGCCGTCGTCCCCGATGACCCGCACCTGTCTGGCGCGGATCTGGTGATTATACTTGGCCTGAGTAGTTGAAGCTATAGCGCATTCCTCCTCGCTTGAACGGTTCCTCGGCGTCGGCCAGAATCCGGGCTCCGGTCTCCTTGAGGGAGTGCAGGCCCAGATTGTCACCTGAACGCAGCCGGATGCTCACGCCCCCGGCATCAATTTCCTTTTCACCAACCACCAAAATATACGGAATTTTTTCCAACTGCGCCTCGCGCACCTTGTAGCCCAGCTTCTCGTTGCGCAGGTCCGCCTCCACGCGCAGTCCCATGGCCGAAAGCTCCTTGAGAGCCTTCTCGGCAAAGGCCTTGTGCGCATCCGTCACCGTGAGGATCCGCGCCTGGACCGGTGCCAGCCAGACCGGGAAAGCCCCGGCGAAATGCTCGATGAGCACGCCGATGAAGCGCTCGATGGCGCCCAGCACCACGCGGTGCACCATCACCGGCCGGTGCCGCTCCCCGTCCTCGCCCACGTAGTTGAGGTCGAAGCGCTCCGGCAGCGTGAAGTCGCACTGGATGGTGGCGCACTGCCAGCGCCGCTCCAGGGCGTCGCGCAGCTTGATGTCGATCTTCGGACCGTAGAAGGCGCCGTCACCCTCGTTGATCTCGTAGGGCAGCCCCAGCTGGTCCAGGGAGTTGCGCAGAGCCACGGTGGCGCGCTCCCAGTCCTCGTCCGAGCCGATGCTCTTTTCGGGGCGCGTGGAGAGCTCCAACTCGTAGGCAAAGCCGAACAAGGCCATCATGTCCTGCACGAAGCGCACCACGCCGATGATCTCGTCCTGCAGCTGATCCGGGCGGCAGATGATGTGCGCGTCGTCCTGCGTGAACTGCCGCACCCGCAGCAACCCGTGCAGCACGCCGGACTTCTCGTGCCGGTGCACCGTGCCCAGCTCGAAGAGCCGCATGGGCAGGTCGCGGTAGCTGCGCACCCGGGAGCGGTAGATGAGCATGTGCGACAGGCAGTTCATGGGCTTCACGCCGTAGGCCTGCTCGTCCACCTCGGTGAAATACATGTTCTCGCGGTAGTTGTCGTAGTGCCCGGAGCGCTCCCACAGCTCGCGCCGCAGCAGAATGGGCCCCTGCACGATGTTGTACCCGCGCCTGAGGTGCTCCTTGCGCTCGAAATCCTCGAGAATGGTCCGCACCAGCATGCCCTTGGGATGCCAGATGGCCATGCCCGGGCCGGCTTCCTCGTGGAAGCTGAACAGATCGAGCTGCACGCCCAGCTTGCGGTGGTCGCGCTTCTGCGCCTCCTCCAGCCGCTTGAGGTGCGCGGCCAGATCCTTTTCCGACGCAAAGGCCGTACCGTAAATTCTTTGCAGCATGGGGCGTTTTTCGTCGCCCCGCCAGTAGGCACCGGCCACGTGGGTCAGCTTGAAGGCCTTGAGCGCGCCGGAAGCGGGGATGTGCGGCCCCCGGCAGAGGTCCACGAAATCCCCGTTGGTATAAATGGAAAACCGCTCCCCGCCGAGGTCGTCCATGATCTCGAGCTTGTAGCTCTCGCCCAGGGCCGAGAAGCGGCGCACCGCCTCGCCCTTGTCCACGTCCTCGCGCACGAAGGACTGGTTCTCGGCCACCAGCTTGTGCATCTCGGCCTCGATGCGCTCGAGGTCCTCGGGCGTGAAGGGGCGTTCGTAGTCGAAATCGTAGTAGAAGCCGTTCTCGATGGCCGGACCGATGGTCACCTTGACCCCGGGAAAGAGACGACGCACCGCCGCAGCCATGATGTGGGCCGCGGAGTGCCGGATAATGTCCAGCCCCTCGGGGGTGTCGGCATAGATCGGGGTCAGGGCCACCCCATCGCCGGGCAGGTGCGCGTCGAGATCCAGCAGCCGCGCGTCGCCGTTGTCAACGGACTCCACACGACACGCCAAGGCGTTCTTGAATTTCTTGCCGGAAAGCGCCTGCTGCAGCGCCTGCCTGCAACTGGCTTCCGGCGCGAGCTCTACCACGGCCTCCTCTACCCGAACCTGCATGATACCCCGACTCCTTGCCGCGCCCCGCACTCCCGGGAGCGCTGGTGCGGTATGACAAAAATCGGCCCCGGATCCCTGCCGCTACGCCCGCCCGGAACGCCCTGTGCCCCCAGGGCACGGCGCCGTTTCAGACCAGCAGGCTGACAGGGGCGCAAGGCCGACTCGTCAAGCTTTGGTTGGTAGGCACGAGGAGATTTGAACTCCTGACCCCTTGCGTGTCAAGCAAGTGCTCTCCCCCTGAGCTACGCGCCTACATTCACCCGTAAAGAGGAAGGAAAATTAGCAGTAGCACACCAAGTTGTCAAGCCCTGCACCCGGGTTTCCTGAAAATAATTGCCCACATCCAGGAACTCCTGCCAGGCCCCGAGCCCCCGGCCACGGCCTTTGCGCCTCGGCTGTCGGATCCGCCCCCCAGGGGAGGGGGCGAGGGAGACACGACTCAACCCAGCACAATGAACGATGCCGCGGCCTTGCCCAGGAGGCGGTCCCGGGCGTCGCGCACTTCGGCTTCCGCGGCCACGATACTGCGCCCCAGCTTGAGTATCCGTCCCAGGGCCTGCAGGTCTTCCTCGGCCTGGACAGGGCGCAGGTAGCGCATGCTCAGCTCCACCGTGGCGGTGCGCTGCTCCGGCCCCAGGGCGGCCAGCACCACGTGAGCCATGGCCTCGTCGGCCAGGGTGGCCAGGATGCCTCCGGCCAGGACGCCCGCCCCTTGCATCAGATGGGGGCGGCTGCGGCAGCGCAACACGCAGAGCTCCTTGTCCAGACGCTCGACCGCGATGCCCAGGTGACGGAACAGGGGGTTCACCTGCTGGTCAGGGGCGGTCACTGCGGCGAGATAGGCGGCGGTCATCGCTCGATCCTTATCGGAAATCCGTGGCTAGAGGTCCATGCGGGTCCCGCCACGCACGAGACCGGTGCCGTCCTTGCTGGGTACGGAGCCCTGATCGCTGGGCCAGGGGCTCCCCTTGAGCCCCTTGTAGAGCTTGAGGGCCTCGCCGAAGTTGCGGTTCATGCGCAGGGCCATGGTCACGTGCTTGAGGGCATTGACCTTGTCGTCCATGAAGAAAAAGGCCTTGGCCATGTTGTAGTACACGTTCTCGTCGTTGGGAGTGATCTCCAGGGCCTGCTTGTAGGCCTTGATGGCGCCCTGGTAGTCCCCGTTCTTGCGCAGCCGCACCCCCAGGGTGTTGAAGGGGTTGTTGGCGGTGTTGTCGTACTTGAGGATGTCGATGAAGAGTTCCTTGACCTTCTCCATGCGGTCGAATTCGGCGTAGAGCGTGGCGGCCTTCTTGAGGTAGAACTGGCACTGCTCCTTGTCGCCTTTGCCCTTGTAGGCCTCGGCCAGCCCCTGGTAGGCCTCGGCAAAGAGGTCGTTGATGCGCAGGGCCTTCTGGAAGGCCACGATGGCCTTGCCGAACTTCTCGCGCACCAGGTAGGTGCAACCCAGATCGTAGTAGCGCTGGGCCTCGCTCTGCATGGAGACCACTTCCTCGAATTCCTCGATGGCCTCGTCGTACTCCCCCATCTCCAGCATCAGCTTGGCGTCTTCCACCTGGCGCATCTCGATCTCGTTGAAGCGCACCAGCTGCAGGGCCGTGTTGATGTGACGCTGGAAGGTCTCCAACGAATAGGGGCGCAGGATGTACCCCGAACAGCCTCCGGACACGGCGTCGAGCACGTTGTTGCGGTCGTTCTCCAGGGTGACCATGACCACGGGGATGTTCCGGGTGTCCTGGCGCCCCTTGAGCTGCTTGAGGCAGACCTTGGCCTCCATGTCCGCCAGGATGGTGTCCAGGATGATGATGTCGCAGGGGTTGGCGTCCAGAAATTCCAGGGCGGCGGCGCCGGAGACCGCCACCTGTGCGGCGTCCAGCTCGATACGGCGCAGTGCGGCCTTGTCCTTGTCGGCGTGGCTCTTGTTGTTGGTGATGATCAACACCTTCTTCAACGGCACTTCGCCCTGACTTCGCGCACCTGTGATCATGCGTTCCCCCTGCTGGCACTGAACATGGTGTACTCTCCGCACTGCATTCCCGCACCAGGTACTGGCCCCACCGTTCGGGCGGGTCCGCGCCTCGAGCCTTTTCACCTTGAAACAATTGCCAATGTTTCAGGCAAATGCACATGAGCATGCAGCCATAGCACTGGCAAGACGCTTTAGCCTTCTCGTTTGATCCGCTCCAACTGGCGGAAGAGCTCCTGCTCCACTGCTGTCAGCTCATCCAGTTCCACGCGCAAGCCCCGGCACTCCTCGGCCAGGTCCTTGCGCAGCTGTTTCGAGATGTTCTCCCGGATCTTTTCCTTGGCCGGTGCTCCGGCAGCGGCAAAGAGCACGGCCACCTTGCGCTGCCCCAGATTGGCAAAGGCCAGCTGGAGGTGGGCGCTGTCCTCGAACACGATCTCGTCCACCGTGCCCGCGCCGACCTGCCGCAAAGGGTCCGCGGCCACCTGAAAAAACGCCTCGTCCAGCCCCTCCATCCAGCGCTCCGCGGCCTGGGCCGGGAAGCGCAGCAAGCCCGTGGGCAGTTCGCGGCTGCAGATCAGCCTGTAGACCGAGGGCACGCTGAGCCCCATGCGGCGGGCCAGGTCGTGGATGTCCAGGTACTCCAGGCCGTGGGTCCCCCCCGGGACGTCGTCCACGGCCATTTCCCGGCGCAGGTTCCGGGCCGCGGTCATGAAGCGCACGGGGTCCGTGATCACGATGATCTGGTCCCGCAGGTACTCCATGGACTTGCTGAGCTGCCCCAGAATGTCTTTCTTGTAGGTGGCGCCCTTTACGTCCCGGATCTTGATCAGGTTCACCCCTTGCAGCTTGTCCAGAACCTCGTCGATCTCCTGCTGCTGCACCTGGAGCACGGTCTTGGTGGCCCGGGAAAAATCCGAGGCGCTCACGGCGTTCTTCAAGGCCGAGCGGCTCTCGTCCGGCGGCGCCTGCCCCTGGGCTTGCACGAACAGTTCCAGCAGCT
>CAZNSV010000138.1:4804-7822 GCA_964575775.1 uncultured Desulfovibrionaceae bacterium | reverse complement strand
TCCCTGCACGTTGGCCTGCACCACCAGGCGGCGCACGCCGTTCTCGCGCAGGACGTCCAGACAGTCGTCGAAGATGGGGGCCGGGTCGCGCTGATCGCCGGGCCGGTTGACGGTGAGCAGGGTAATCTCATGGGCCGGTTGGGTGGCCAGGATGAAACCCACGTGATCCGCCATGCGCAGGGAAGGCTGGGAGCCGTCCACGCAGAGCAGCACGTTGCGCCGCCCCATTTCGGGTTGGCGGCAGATCCAGAAGGGAAAGGACAGGGTGTCGTCCAACAGCTCGCGGGTGACGCTCTGCCCCAGGGCTTCTTCCAGCCAGGAGACCCCGCGCTTGCCCAGGACCACTGCGTCGTAGAGCCCGCGGTCCGCCTCCATGACGATGTCCGAGGCCTTGGAGCTGCTGCCGAACTTGAGTTTGGTGTCCACGTGGTGGTCCTCGAAGCCATGCCGCTTGAGCACCTCCAGGGCGTAGGCGATGGCCGCGTTGCCGCGCTCTTCCCTGGCCTTCTGCAGCTGCTCGGAGAGCAGGTGCGCCTGCACGCTGTTCAGGCTCTTTTCCGGACTCATGGCCGTATAGAAGAGCGTGACCTTGAGTTCGTCGAGTTCCTTGAAAAAACTGCCCACGAAGCGCACACCGGACAAGGCGCTCTGGTCGTCGGAAATGGTCACAAGCAGATGTCGGTTCATGCGGTCTTGTCCCGGTCCGAAGGTTGAGGGGGAAACAGGGGGGCGCTTTCCACGGCGTCGCCGGACAATACGGGCTGAAAGAACAAAGTCACCGTGGTGCCTTCGCCCAGGGTACTGCTCAGCTGCACGTGCCCGCCCAACTCGTCCACCAGCTTCTTGATCATGGCCAAGCCCATACCATAACCCTGGGGCTTTGTGGAGTAGAAGGGACTGAAAACCTTTTCCATATTCTGGGCGCTCATGCCGGTGCCCGTGTCCTGCACCTGCACGAAGACCTGCTGGCCGTCCAGGCCGGTGCGCACCTGGACGTGCCCTCCTTGGGGCATGGCCTCCAGAGAGTTCTTGATCAGGTTCACCAGGCATTGCTTGACGGCCTCGGCATCCCCGCGCACCAGGGGCAGGGTCGGCGCGGCTTTGAGCTCGATGCTGCACAGCTGCTGGGCGTAACCGATCTGCATCAGCTCCACGGTCTGCTGCGCCACCCGGTTGAGGTCGCACTCTCCCACCTGATCCTTGGTGGGGCGGGCAAAGTCCAGCATGCTCTTGAGCATGCGGTCCAGGCGCTCGGTCTCCTCCAGGATGATGGCCACCTTCTCCCGCTCCTCCGGTCGGAGGCTGGGAGAGCGCTGCAGGGACCTGGTGAACCCGGCAATGGCGAAGAGCGGGTTGCGGATTTCGTGGGCCAGATAGCTGGACAGCTCGCCCAGCATGGTCAGTTTGTCCAGCTGCTGCTGGTGCCGCTCGCGCAGGGTCCGGGCGGTGATGTTGCGCCGGATCATCAGGATGTGGGTCATCTGGCCGAAGGAGTCGCGCACGGGGTAGGTGTAGACCCGGTAATAGACCAGCTTGCCATGATCATCCACACGGGTGAGCAGGCACTCGGCCTTCTCCCCCCCGACCAGGGTCTCGTCGAAGGGGCAGGCCGGATCCGGTTCGCCGGGGCAGAACGGCTTCCCGTTCTCCATGGTCTGGACCAGGTGGCAGGACTTGCCGAGCAGCTCCTCCACCAGGGCCTCGCCCCCGGGCCCCTGGGCCAGGCGCTTGCGCACGGTCTTGTTCATGTCCACCACCCTGCGCTCCTTGTCCAGCAGCAGGATGTCCTCGTTGACCTCGTCCATCACGGCGCGCAAGAGGGCCTTGTGCCGATCCAGGTCCCTGCGGCAGTGGATCCCGGCCTGGAGCATGGTGTGCATGCCGCAGAAGAACACCGCGGCCACGTGATCCACCAGGGACACGGCCGCGGGCAGGGAGTTGCGCAGCCTTTGAATGCGGGGGCGCTTGCCCACCAGCTCGATGATCAGGTCGAGCTCAGGATGGGCCGCCAGCATGGCCTCGCAGGTGTCGTAGACCGGCACGCCGCGCCGCTGCACGTGCAGGATCTTGCGCTGGTCCACGGCCTCGCAGACCGCCACCAGCACCATGCCCGGCAGGAAATCGCGGTACTGCTCGTTGGAGATGATGTCCAGCATGGTCATGAAGCCCGGCCCGCTGCCCAGGATGCCCACGTGGAAGTCACGGGCATCCATTTCCCAAAGGCAGTAGTCATCGGCGCTTGGGATTTTGGCGGGCAGGGCTTGGAGCTCCGGGCCCGGATGGGCCTGGACGGTGTCGGGGGCGGCAGGCGGCTGGGATTCCGTGGGCATGGCTGCTCCGGGCCGATGGCGTTGCAGTCGCTGCGGGGGGGCGCTGCTGTCCGCCGGTAGGCCCCAAACTGCCTCGCATCAGTCCAGGGCGCTCAAAGCGAACAGTTATTCGCAACGGCACTATGCATGAGTTCCCCCAACAAGGCAATCGCCTTGTGAAAAGCGGGACAGACTCAGCGTTTGAAGCCGAAGCGCTCCAGGGTGTCGGCGATATCCTCGCGCAGGGCCTCGGTCAGGCTGTGGATACTGCCGCTCTGGGCCATGACCATGTCCAGCTGCCGGGTGTGGATGGTCATGAAACCCAGGACCACCAGCAACCGCTCCATGGCGTTCTGGGGCAGGCCTTCCACCCTGGCCCAGAGCGCGTCCTCCTGCACCGCGGTCTCGAACCCGTAGTTCTTCAGCAGCTGGTCGATGAGCTTGGCCCGGCCGATGCGGCGGTCCAGACTCGCGGCCCCGCCCTTGAAGCGAAACGTCACGTAGTTCTCGCGGCGGCGCTCCCCCACCAGGGCCTCCACCGAGGAAAAATGGAACCCGAAGCGCGACTGCAGACTGCAGAAATTGCGCGCCACCATGAAGTAATTCCGCGCCGTGTAGTGGCTGGGCATGGCCGGATCCAGGTCCGGATTGCAGGTGGCCTCCACCAGGATGGACATGAAGCCCCGGGCATCCACCGGAGGGGGGGCGC
>CAZNSV010000138.1:0-4683 GCA_964575775.1 uncultured Desulfovibrionaceae bacterium | reverse complement strand
CACCGGAGGGGGGCCGCCCCACGGCTTGGCGCTGATGCCCTGCCACAGGGCCAGCATGGGAATGGAGATGATCTCCTCCAGCCGCACGAAATGCAGGTCCTGCTTCTCACCCGGCGCCGGAGGCAGCACCCCGTCGTCCAGGTCCAGCACCCAGAACTGCATGGGCGTGGTGGTGTAGAGCTGGCGGCTGCAGTGGGCCGGGAGCGTGTTGCGCTGGCCGAACTGGAACATCTCGAGCACGGCCCGCTCGTGACAATAGCGGATGATGTCGTGCAGGGTCCGGCAATACTTGGGCCGGAAGTCCGGGCTGTCCGGGTCCAACAGGTTCAGGGGCAGGATGACCTCGCTGGCCCGGCGCAGGGTCTCGTACACGGGGGTGCCCGCGATGCCCTTGGGCGTGAAGGGGTCTGCGGGGTCGGCTTCCGGTTTCGGAGCCGGGGGCGGTTCCTGAGCGTGACCAGTCCTGCACTGCCCCTTGCGTGCGGGCCAAACCGACACGGAAATGGCCTCGTCCTCGTCGCGAATGCCCATGTTCAACCGGTAGAGCATGGCCGAAACGCTGTACTGATCCGCCACGGCGGCCTTGTAGGCCGTGGCCAGCTCATGGAGGGGCACGGCGCATTGCTGGGGGTACAACTCCGGGGGCAATCCCGCTGCGGCTTCCGCCCCTGACGTGGTAGCGGCTTCCGACTCGGCGTTCGCCGCCGGGGCCTCCCGGGACAGGCAGCGGGCCTCGGCGGACAGCAGGGCCGTGGGCTGCAGGTCCAGGAGAAAATCCTTCAGGCTCTGCGAGGCCTTGCAGGAGCGGGCCAGCAGCAGTTCGGTGCCCTGCTGCACGGCGTCCTGCAATTCCGGGGGCAGCTCGGCCTCGAGAATGCACTGCCGGACCAGTTCGCTGCGCGCGGCCAGACTTTTCAGGTCCAGGTCCGAGACGGCAGTGGCCTGCAGACGGCGCCTGATCTCTTCCCGCAGCCCAGCGTGGGCCATGAAGCGGGCGTAGGCCGCCGTGGTCAGCACAAAGCCCAGGGGTGCGTCGCAGTCCGCGTCCTGCTGCGCCCCGGTCTGGCGCAAGGGGAGCAGCAGGGGCCCCCCGCAATAGAGCGGCGGCGGGGCCAGCACCTTGTCCAGCACCTTCTGAATCTGCTGGAACCGTTCGAAGAGTTCGGCATAGCGCCCGGCCTCCCCAATGGCGTTGAGGTGGCGGATGATCTGGTAGACCCGGGACGCGGTCTCGGTGCAGATGCCGCGCACGAAGGTCATGCTGAAGGGCTTGGCCGAGCCCAGGGCCTGCTCCATGCGGCTCATGGCGTCCAGCACCGTATTGTTGGCCGTGAGCAGGAGCTTGAAGTTGAGGTAGCGAGCCTGAAAGTCCCGGCGCAAGGCCAGACCGCATTGCTCGTCCTTGGCCTGACTGTGGCCGAAGAGCTTCAGGAAGGAGGAGAAGAAAGCCATGGCGCCCCGGAAAATCGCTCCGCGTTGAGGCCGGAACGCCCCACGGCGGTCCTGGCCACGAAAAACGGCCCCTTGCACGAAACGGCAAGGGGCCGGTGTTGATCGCTGGTTCGGTGCCCGGAGTTCCGGGACGGCCCAGTCTGTCGTGCTTACACTTCCTTTTTGACCTTAGATTTGCTCATGGTCAAGCCAATGCCGGCGAAGAGGTCGAAGATGGCGAAGCCGTACCACATGGTGTAGACCACGTAGAAGACCAGCAGCACGACCACGGTGCCGGCCTTGCTCTTCACGCTTTCGGACTCGATGCCGTAGAAGTTGTAGGCGGGTTCCACGGCCTTCTTGAGCACCAGGTTCACGGCGTTGGCCTCGGGTACCATGAGTTCGCGCTGCAGGGGGATGATGGAGTAGGTCAGGATCTTCCACCACAGGCTCATCACTTCCTTGCCGTCCTTGCCGTAGGCTGCTTCCAGAGGCTTGGCGTCGTTCTTGAACATGGAGTCGGCATCCCGGACCACCACGTGCAGCAGCTTGCCCAGATCCCCGGCGATGATCAGGTGGTCCACGCCTTCGGGCGTGGCGGTCAACCCGGCGGCCTCGATGAGCTTCACGGCCTTTTCCACGTTGGCCGGTTCGCTGAACTTGATGTTCAGATTGACTTCCTTGCCGTCAATGGGCTTCACACCGGCATCCACTTCGGGGATGAAGTAGGAGGAGCCCTTGGACAGCTTGTTGAACAGATCGTCGGCCCAGTGCAGGCTGTTCTGATTGCCGAAGAACTCGAAGGGCACGAAGATCAGGACGAAGACCACCAGGAAGGACCCCATGAGCAACAGGCCCGTGTTGAATTTCTTTCTGTCGCGCACCAACATGTTCTAGCCCTCCTGTCTGAGCTTGCCGATGTTTGCAAAGAACTTGCTGAAGATCCAGATGCCGAAGATACCCACGGTGATCCAGAAGAGGATGTTGCCCACGTACTCGATGCCATTGACCACGCCCATGGGCATGTCCAGCAATTCCATCTGCACGAGCTTCTTGGGCAGGGTGCTGGCGCGGTTCACAAAACCGGCCAGGATGGCCACGGCGTAGAAACCGCGGATCTGGATGCCCTTGACCACCTTGGTGGTCAGCGCGCCCACCTGGATGCCCAGCAGCGAGCCGACCAGCATGCCCATGGCCAGGGTGTAGAACACGTAGCCGTAGATGGCGTACTGGGCGATGGCGGCCAGACCGGCGGTGAAGATGATCTGCAGGATGTCGGTACCCACGGTGGTCATGGAGGACACACCGAAGACGTACACGAACATGGGGAAGGTCACGAAGCCGCCGCCCACGCCCATGATGGCGGCCAGCAGGCCCACCAGCACGCCGCCGGAGGCCACGACCCAGCCGGACAGCTTGCGGCCGCCGGGCACCAGGTCCTCGTCGAAGGTGATCATGGGAGGAATCTTCAGATTCTGCAGGGACACGGCCAGGGAGGTGGTGCCGCTGGGGCCGCCGTGGGCGTCACCGCCGCCGCTGGGCTGATTCTTCTGGGCGCGGGTGGACTTGATGAAGTCGAACATGGCGTAGAAGCCGAGGAAGCCGAGCAGGACCGCGTAGATGGAGCTGATGAACATCTCGGACAGCAGGGGGTCCTTGTTGTAGAGGGTCTTGTTGATGTAGCCCCCGATGAAGGTCCCGCCGCCCGCGCCGATCATGAAGGCGATGGCCAGCTTCACCGAGACGTTGCCCAGCTTTTTGTGCACCGTGGTGCCCATGATGGCCTTGGCGAAGATGTGGAACAGGTCGGTACCGACCGCGAGAATACCTTTGACCCCCGCTGCCATGAGTGCCGGGGTGATGATGAAACCGCCCCCTGCGCCGATGCAGCCCGTGATCAGGCCCGCCACCAGGCCGATGAGGATGGAGGCCACGAAAATCTTGGTGGTGTAGAAGGCCGGTGCGTACGCCGTCTTGGCGCCCAGGAAGTCGCCGGCTTCCACGAAGCTCACGCCCAGGATGGGCACCAGAAGCATCAGAATGAACAAGAGTTTCTTGCGATTCTTGATGATGGACATGGAAACCTCCAAATCCCACTGTGCGTGGTGAATGGAGGCGGCCTTCATGAATTCGAATACTTTCCGCGGGAAGTTCATCGAAAACCCCTCATGCTGAATTGTTACCGAACGTCTCACCCAATCCGACGACGCCCTGATCCAGGGGGCGCCGCTGTCCGTCGCTGTGCCCGTGTTGCGTCCCGAGCCTTTCAGACGGACCGCTGCCTGCTGCGGCAGCAGCCCACACACGACCTGCGCCGGGGTCTCCGGCGCCCGGAGGCCGCAACTGCACGGCCTCCTTGCCGCCCCTGGCACGCGGCACGTACCATCTAAACGTCCCGCGTGCTTTTGAGGGTTTTACGTCTGTACGCATCCTGCAACTTGTAAAGAATCTCCTGGATGTCCATGGGCTTCATCAGGTAGTCGAAAGCCCCCTGTTCCAGGCCCTTGATGGCGCTCTGCAGGTCCGCATGGCCGGTGAGCATCACCACCTCCACGTCCGGGTAGAGACGCTTGATCTCCACCAGGACCTGCTCGCCACCCATGCCCGTCATGCGCACATCCAACAACACCACGTCCACCGTCTGGCGGCTCAAAAGCTCCAAGGCCTCCTCGCCGCTGCCGGCCCCGAAAGTCTCCAGGCCGCGTTTGTTCAGGCGCTTGAGCAGCGGCGCCCGAAAATCAGCTTCGTCGTCCACCACCAACACCTTGAAACCCGTCTTGTGCAGGGCGGTCATCACGCACCCCCCCGGCGCCCGGCCGTGTCGCACTCAGCGTCTTGCGCGCGCAGGCGTTGCAGGGGCAGGGCAATACGAAACTCGGTGCCCTCGCCCACCTTGCTGTCCACCGTGATCTCGCCGCCCAGGGCGTGGACGATGCCCGCACAGATGGATAGCCCCAGTCCCGTGCCCTTCCCCACCGGCTTGGTGGTGTAAAAGGCCTCGAACACATGGGGCAGCACGTCCGCGGGGATGCCGCCGCCGGTGTCGCGCACCGAAAGCCGCACCCAATCGTCCGCCAGGCTCGTGCCGATGGTCACCGCGCCCCCTTTGTCGCCCATGGCGTGCAGGGCATTGGTGACCAGGTTCAGCAGCACCTGCTGGATCTCCGAGGGCACCACGCAGACCCGGGGCAGCTCGGGCTGGAGCTCCAGTTCCAGAGTGATGTTGCCCCGCCTGCCCCGCGTGGCTACGAT
>CAZNSV010000137.1:0-7877 GCA_964575775.1 uncultured Desulfovibrionaceae bacterium | reverse complement strand
GACGTCTCGAAACGGTAGGCCTCCTCGAAGTCCAAGGCAAGGGAAATCGCACGTGCTCACAGGGTCTACAGTCTAGAGTATCTTGCCACTGAGACTGGCTGGATGCACTTTTGTATGCACCTGAAACAATGAGGGATTGATTCTGGCGAGAGCCTTGTTTCGAGGCGAAATGAGCAGATTTGCCTGAGCTTCGTGCTGCCCCCCACTGGTGAGTGTGACGGTAGGCAAGAACACCAGAATGGTGGGGCCTTTTTCTGTGACATGACAAGTCTCACAATTTCAGATAGATGCGTTCAATGATGCCCCGTGAGGCCTTACGTGAAATGGGGTGGTGGCATGTACGGAGATTCCAGTTCCCGTTCAGAGGGGGCTTCTCCAAGGCTGCTCCGCTTCGGAAGCAGCGGCACCTGGCCGTGCTGGTCCACCTGCCCGTTTCTCCAAGGTTTCACAGCTTCGGTAGCATCGGCATCTCGCGCCGGACCACCAGCCCTTGCCGGTCCAGCTGCAAGCATTCACCGAGGCTGCCCCGTTTCGGTAGCAGCGGCACCTGGCCGTGCTGGTCCACCCGCCCGTTTCTCCAAGGTTTCACAGCTTCGGTCGCATCGGCATCTCGCGCCGGACCACCAGCCCTTGCCGGTCTACATGTCAGCACTAACCGAGGTTGCCCCGTTTCGGGAGCAGCGGCACCAGTCCTTGCCGTTCTACATGCCAGCATTCATCTAGATTGCCACGTTTCAGTAGCAGTGGCACCTGGCCGCGTCGATCCATCAGTCTCTGTTCGTCAAGTTTGTTCCGCTTCGGCGAGGATAGGCACCCGGAGTCAGTCAGCGGCCTGATTTCTCCTCCGGAATCAGCGTGGGGCAGGGGTTTTTTTGTCCGCGGACGCGCTCCAGGTTGGGAGTTTGTCCGGGCCAGGAGTGGCTTTGCGCGCTAGTCAGCAAGGTCACGCAAGAAGCAATAAATTTTAATTCTATTATTTCATGTTATTATAAGCACAAGTTGTGAAAAAATTACATTTGTGCAGCCTGATAATTGGTGGTCAAGCAATGATTTTGCTCAAAAAAGGACGGCCAAGCGATACGCTACAATTTTTACTTTTAATTTCGCTAAGTTGTTTGAACAATTAAGGTCGCTCCGCGAGGAGCTAGGGGCGAAGGGGTCTATTTAATCGCGCATTTGCTCGATTGCCTTAAGCAGTTAAAAATTTTGTAGATGTGGAGTTAATTTCAGAAATTATGAACTCTAACGCACTGAATCTAAGAATAATATAGTGTCAATGCTCATTGGGTTTGTCGTTTTTCGGGCAAAATAGCAAATCGCGCAAAATTTTCGCTAGGTGCAAAACTTGGCAGCCAGGTGTCCCTTCTTTGCTTGATTGTTGCTCGACACGGGGTTTTGTGAAAAGTTTGTCAAAATTTTTCTCATGTATAATCCTTTGGTTAGCTGTTTGTGGGTTGTTCGGCAAGGTCCGCGGGTACGGAAGTTGTAATCTGCTTGCTGGATTTGCACTTCATTGGAATCCCTGCCGCAGCGAGCAGCACACACTGCGGCAACAAGGCAAGTGTTGAGGACGGGTCACCGGATCGGCCGAGCATGGTGAGCATGCGGGCCCCAAACCGAGGAGAGGATAGGTATGAACGGACTGGTCAGGGATTATATCGTTCCCATCGGCAAGTTCCCCATGATTTCTGAATCGGCCACGTTTGCCGGGGCGGTCATGGCTCTGGATCGTGCCCAGGAAGAATTCATGTCCGGCAAACGGGAGCAGCGGATTCTTCTGGTCTGCGACAGCGAGAACAAGATCGTGGGCAAGCTGTCGCCCCTCGATGTGGTCCGGGGGCTCGAGCCCGATTACGACAAGCTCGTGGATGCCAACGCCAGCAGTTTCGTCAGCACCACCTACGTCATCGATTCCATGAAGGACCAGGCGTTGCTCTGGTCCAAGCCGTTGGATGATCTCTGCATTTCCGCCAAGAACATCAAGATCAAAGATTTCATTCGTCGACCCGCCCCTTCGCAGATCATCAAGGCGGACGAGTCTGTGAACGTAGCTTTCCATCGTTTCGTAACCTTCCGCCACGATTCCTTGTTCGTCATGGAAGACCTGAAACTGGTAGGTCTGATCCGCTTCTCAGACGTCTATCGTGAGATTGTGCGCAGGATCAAGGAAGTCTGTCGTGTCTGAGGCTTACCGCAGTCGTTTTCAACATGGTGATGTCAAAAAGGACCATCGGAAGACCAGCCCCTGGAACCATAATGGAGGAATGCTATGAGCTCTGCCGCGACGCAACCCGACTACAGAACTCCCGATGAAATCGTGGTGGAAGATCACGAACCGCAAGGCCCCACTCAATCTTCCAAGTCCATGGTGATCAAGTTGCTCATTGCTTTGGGGCTGGGCATCTTCATCATCATGCTGCCGCGCCCGGACAATCTGCCGGTTGAGGGGCATCGGCTCGCTGCCATCCTGCTGCCCGTGGTCTTCCTGTGGGTCTCCGAGGCCATTCCCATCGGCATCACCGCCCTGGTGGCCACCGCATTGATGATCATGTTCAACGTCACCAAGGCTTCCGATGCCTGGGCGCCCTACGCCAACCGCGCCGTGATGTTCGTCATGATGATCATCATGTTCGGCGTGGTGCTCAATGAAGTTGGTCTGGCCAAGCGTCTGCTGTTCTGGATCCTCAAGTTCGCAGGCACCAACGTCAAGAAGCTCAGCTTCTTCATCGCCATCAGCAGCACCTTGCTCTCGACCATTTTTCACGACGCCACCATCACCATCATCATGCTCTTCGCCATCCTGCCCTTGTTCAAGGCCATGGGCATCACCCCCAATAAGAGCAACAACCTCAGTAAGTTCTTCGTCATCCTCATTCCCCTGGCCGCATCCGCGGGCGGGTTCGGCACCCTGCTCGGTGGTGGTCGTTGCGCCCTGGCCGTGGACATCACCCAGAAGTTCATTCTGGATACCACCGGTGTGGCCGTGAAGATCGGGTTCCTGAAGTACGCCATCATCGAGTTCCCCATCTGCTTGCTCACGGCAGTGGCGACCTGGGTGGTGTGTTACGTCATCCTGCGCCCCAAGGAGAAGGAACTGCCCGCGTCGGTGAAGATCGAGTCCATGCCCAAGATGAGCACGGCCGAGATCGGCGTGGCCCTGACCTTCGTGGCTGCCTTTGTCCTCTGGTTCGCCGGTGACCTCACTGGGTGGGACATCAGCGTGGTGGCGGCCATCGCTCTGGCGGTGTTCTGCGCCCCCGGCTGGGTATCCTTCAAGACCATCTGCGACAAGTTCCCCTGGGAATCCTGGATCGTCTTCGGTTCCGGCGTGTCCCTGGGCGCGGCCATGCTCAAGAGCGGTTTGGGTCAGTTTCTGGCCGAAGCCAGCCTCCCGCTCTTGCAGGGGCAGGGGCCGTTCCTCACCTACTTCGGTATGGGCTTCTTCGGCTCCTTCCTGTCCAGCTTCATGAGCAACTCGGCCGCCGTGGCCCTGAGTCTGCCCATCACCCTGCCCATGGCCAGCATGATGAACATGAGCGTGGAAGCCGTTGGACTGCTCTCCCCCATGGCCACTTCCTTCATCATGCTCGTGATCGGCTGCCCCCCGACCATCATCGCCTACAGCTCCGGCTACTTCAACCAGATGGAATTCATCAAGGTCGCGGTGCCCTGGTGCCTGATCCTGCTGACCATCTGCGTGCTCGGCGCCCTGGTCTACTGGCCCATGATCGGCTTCAATTAATCCGCATCGGGTCTTGACAATGATCACACCCGCCGGTCACACTGAGACCGGCGGGTACCCAAAAGGAGAAGAGCCATGAGCGAGACGAAACCCAAGCTGTTGATCACCGATGACGAAGAGCGCTTTCGCACCACTCTGGGCAAGCGCCTGGCCGAGAACGGATTCGAGGTGCAGACCGTGGGCACCGGCATGGCCGCCCTGGAGCTGCTGGGCAAGGAACCCTGCGACGTGGTCATCCTGGACATCAGCATGCCCGGACTGTCCGGCATCGAAACCCTGGCCGAGATCCGCAAGCAGCATATCGGGGTGGAGGTGATCCTCTTGACGGGGCACGCCGACGTGCCCACGGCCATCGAGGGCATGCGCCTGGGCGCCTTCGACTACCTGATGAAGCCCCACGACTTCGACAGCCTGCTGGAAAAGCTGCAGGAGGCCGTCAAGGTCAGGCGGCAGCGGCAGGAGCGCTTGCGCAAGGCCGAGGAGCGCGCGGCCCTGGAAAAGGTGGAGAAGCAGGCCAGATTCTATTCCAGAATGTAACGTAAATTCTCCCGCATTTCTGTTGCGCGCCACCGGGTATTTCCGACCGGTGGCGCCGCTTCGTTGGCCGGCTGTCGCGTAGCCGGTGCGCTGTGCCAGCGTGTGGCGGTCGCGGACCGTGCTGCACCCTGGTTCCGGTCTTGCCCCTCGGTCGAAAATCCTGCTATTGCTGATGAGCCTTCTGCACGGTGACAATTCGCTTCCGTCAGTACGCGCGCAACCAGTTGCCTCTCCCAGTGACGCCTGCAGGGAGTCCATCCTTGGTCGGATCCGGAGAGGCGACATCAAGCCCCCCGTAATGGGAAAGGAACCACAGATGCGCATCATCAGTCTCGTGTTCTGCAGTCTCTTGTTGTTTGCGGCCGTGGCTCAGGCCCAGGAATCCCCCGGCCCCATCGTGCCCGGCCAGGTGCCGCACTATTGCGGCATGTCCGTGGGCGAGGAAGCCCAGGCCCGCGAAGCCGGCAACGCCTTCCCCTGGAAGATCAAATTCATCTTTGCCGACGAGAAGACCCGTAGCTATCTCGGCAACGTGGAACTCACCGTCCAGGACGAGCACGGCGCGGTCTGGCTACAGACCCTGTGCGACGGTGCTTGGATCGTCATCGATCTCCCCGAGGGGCGTTGGAAGTTCAGCGCCGTGTACAACGGCACCACCAAGGACCGCGAAGTCCCCATCGGGGCAGGCCCCATGCGCACCGAATATCTGTTCTGGTAGCAGCTGCGTTGTGAGGGCCTTGGCCCTGCGCGAAACGGCCCGTCACCCCCTGAAGCATTGGGGGGGGCGGGCCGTCGTGTTTTACGAGGCGAGTACCGGGGGAGGGCAATCAGGCCCTGAGCTCTCCGTTGGAGCAGCCCGGCTTCGGTTCAACCCTTCGCGGCCAGCAGCGAGCCGGTCGCCGGTGCGGGCTCTGCCTGGTCTTCAACCAGCAGGGTGGTCACTCCGCAGCCGAAAATTACCTGACTTGCCGAAATGAGCGGATCGGTTATGGCGACCAGGGCCAAGCCCACCAGCATGGCCGGTTCCAGCGGCAGCCCGAGCGGGACGCAGACAATGGAGAGCAACGTGACAAAGGACAGGCCAATGGTTCCGATGGAGGCCACCGTGCTGAGCACCGCCCCCAGCAGTATAAAACCGTACTGTCCGAGGGTGAATTCCACCCCGAACACCTGGCCGATGAAGAGCGGCGTCAGGGTGAAGAAGGCTGCATAGCCGCAGTGGCAGATCAGGAGGGCCAGGGGGAAGGCGGCCATGGCCTGCTCCTGGTTGATGTTCCGGAACCTGCCCAAGGCTTCCAGGCCGAGGGGCATGGCGATGACGCTGCTGCGGGCGGAGAAGGCCACGAGCAGCATGGAGCCGAATTCCTTGAGCAGTGTCTTGAAGGGGCTGCGCAGGCGCAGGCGCAGTACGCCGAAAGCGAAAACCATGGGCAGCAGCAAGGCGATGGTCATGCATACGGTGAGCCGGAGGATGGCCCCCAGCAGTTCGAGGCCGGTCTGGGCCATGAAGTCCAAGGCAAGGGCGTACAAGGCCAAGGGCAACAAATACAAGGACAATCTGATCATGCTGGTGAAGGCCTGCAGGATCGTTTCCAGGGTGTGCATCACCGTGTCCCGGCCCTGAGCGGCGCAGCGGGCCAGCATGATTCCGAACAGCAGGGCGACGAACAACACGGCGAGGCTTTGGTTTTCCACCACCGGTTTGAGGAGGTTGTCCGGGACGATGTTGTGTGCCATGTCGATGAACTGCTCATAGACGCCTTGGTGTTGCACCGCGTGCTGGTTGATGGAAACATCCTTGAGCAGGACCTGCTGTGCCGTTTCCGGGAAGTCCGCCCCGGGCTGCCCCACCAGGCCGATGGAGAGCCCCAGGGCCGCGAGGGTCAGCAGAGCGAGGGGAATCACGGCCAAGAGACGCTTGACCAGGCGGGCGTTGTTGCCGTCCATGAGCAGGCGGCACACGCTGGTGACCACGGTGGTGATCATGATGGGCAGAACGCAGAGTCGCCAGAAGTTCAGATAGATGGCCGCGGGTGGGGTTAGCAGCTCCGCCAGGGCGGGATGCAGGACCCCGGTGACCCCCCCGAGCAGCATGCCTCCGAGTACCGCCCAGGGGGAGAGCAGCCAATGCGTCGGCCCCCCGCGTCGGATCACCAGCGCCCAGAACAGCAGACCTGCCAAAACGTGCAGACCGCCTAGCAGCGCCCAATTGGGACTGTCGGCGAGGGGCGGTTCCGCTGCGGCATCGGGTGAGAGGTGCTCCACTGGCTTTGCCGCCACCGGCCCCAGGTACTGGAGCAAGAGGCTGTCGAGATCAGTCCGGCGGGTGCCGGAGGTGACGTCCAGATAGTCGTTGACCAGCCGCAAGAGGTCGGGAAGCCCGGGGCGAACGGCAATGACCAGTGGGTCGTCGATCTGCAGCGATTGGGCCTGAACCTTGTAGGCCAAGGCGGGGTTGGCGTGGAAAATGGTCCGGTAGGCCGAATCCGGGAGCAGGGCGCCGTCCACCTCGCCGGTGACGACCCGCTGGGCGCTGTCCAGCCAGGTGGCCGTGGCAACGTGGGTCGCCGTGGGGAAAAGGTCCGCGAGCATCTCCACCGTAGCGGAACCGGACATGGTGGCGATGGAGCGTTCCGGAACATTGAAGAGCTCCGCGAAGCGGGCCGGATCGCCACCTACCTCGGATGCGCTGCGCATGCGCGCCAAGCTCAGGCGGTTGGCCAGCAGGGTAAATCCCGAAACCAGATAGGGGCGACTGAAGAAGACCCCTTGCGCCCGGTGCATGGTCTTGCTCAGCTCGGAAAGCCCGATGTCGGCCTCGTTCGCCGCCACCGCCTGGATCAGATCGTCGTACCCCCCAGAGATTTTGACGAAGGTAGCTTTCAGGTCGAGAGATTCGGCGAAATCGCGGGCCAGATCCACATCGGCGCCTACCAGTTGACCGTCCCGAGTGAAGACAAAGGGCGGCGTTTCCTGTTCCAGGACCGCAATCCGCAAGGGCCCCGCTTCCCGCAACCGCGCCAAATCATCAGGCAATTCCGGGGAGACGAAGCTTGCCCAGGCCAGGGGTCCGGTCAGCAGCTGGCAGATCAGGAGCAGGCAGAGCGCAGGAAACGTGGGGGCGGACATAGGCATCCTCACCTGGTTGATTTTTCCTCACAATAGCGGCGTAGTGGCACGAATCGAGGGCTGCTACAACACCTTTTTCATGGCTGCCATAGGGCGGGGAGTCGGGGAAGGGGATGCACAGGGGCGGCACGGCAAAGAGCCCGCCAACCCCTTGCATCACGGCTGGGGCGGACGGGCTCCTTGCTCCGGGACTCGCTCCCGGAGATGGGCACAGCACGGGCTCTACAACTTGCGCTTGTCCACCACGCGGCGGGTCTTGCCCTCGCTGCGCTCCAGGCTCTTGCGCTCCACCAGCTTCACGGCCATGTGCACGCCCAGGGCCGAGGTCAGGCGGCGCTCCAGCTGTTCGATGAGGTCGCGGTTCTTGCCCAACTGGTCGAAATGCAGGGCCTCGGTGGCTTCCACCAGTACCGTGGCCTTGTCCAGATTCTGCTCCCGCTCCAGGACGATCTGATAATGGGGCGCGGTG
>CAZNSV010000136.1:0-7880 GCA_964575775.1 uncultured Desulfovibrionaceae bacterium | reverse complement strand
CCTCGGGCCCCCGGTACAAACCCGTATTCAACCTGTCGATGATGGGCCGCGCATAGAAATAGTGCAGGCACTGCCCCAACACGCTTGCGGCACAGGCCAGCAGCATCTTATGCGGCACGTCCTCGCCCAGGAGCTCCACCAGGATCACCTCCAGCTCCGTCAGCAAGGGGCGCACCTCGCCCTCGATGGCACTGTCCAGGTACGGCGACTGGGTGAGCAGGGCCTCGGCGACCAGCCGCACCTTGCTCTCGAAGTCTTCCTCGCCGTCGCTCAAGAGGACCCGGTGCAGCAAACTGACGATGTAGGCCGTGAGTCGCTGTCTGGCCGTGGGTTCCTCGCCCAGCCCCATGGTGAGGGGAAAACGCCGCCGCGCGGCCCCCATGAGCTCGTCCAGCACGGCCTTGTGCACCCCGGCCTTGTCCTGGAAATGGTAATGCACCGCGGCCACGTTGGCCCCGGCCCGGTTGCAGATGTCGCGGATGGTGGCCTTGGCGTAGCCTCGCTCCAGAAAAATCTGACGTGCCGCTTCGAGAATCCGCTCCCTGGTGCCGGTAATCTTCTGCTGCATGCTCCCATCCTTGTTTCAAACGCAGTTGGAAGCGTAGTTTCAAACAGAATTTGGCTGCCCTGTCAAGCCCCCTGGCGCTGCAATTCAGGACCGTCTTGACCGCGTTTCACTCCCCCGGTCCTGCCAGTTGCTCCCGACACTGCACGGTCCTTGTGGTTGAAAATGCCGACAACTACGGGTAGACAATGAACGGACTCTAAACCCCCTAGCCCCAGGAGCCCTCTCCCATGGACTATCTGGTCATCTGCCTCGCCAGTCTGGCGGTCTCGGCCCTCACCCTGTTCTCCGGCTTCGGCCTGGGCACGGTGCTGACCCCGGTGATGGCGCTCTTCTTCCCCATCGAGACCGCCGTGGCCCTGACCGCCGTGGTGCACTTCGCCAACAACCTCTTCAAACTGGCACTGTTCGGCCGCCTGGCCAACCTGGGGGTGGTGCTGCGCTTCGGTCTCCCGGCCCTGGTGGCCAGTTTCGCCGGAGCCTGGCTGCTGGTGCGGGTCTCCAACCTGGAGCCGCTCTTCAGCTACACCCTCTGGACGCGGACCATGGACGTCTCGCCGGTCAAGCTCCTGGTGGGGGTGCTCATCATCTTCTTCGCCTGCATCGAGTTGCGCCCCAAAAAGGAGCGCAAGCCCTACCCCACCTCCTGGCTGCCCCTGGGCGGGGTGGTCAGCGGCTTCTTCGGGGGGCTGTCCGGGAATCAGGGCGCGTTTCGCAGTGCCTTTCTGCTGGGCGCGGGGCTGAACAAGGAGGCCTTCATCGCCACGGGCGTGGTGCTGGCCTGTCTGGTGGATGCCTCGCGGCTCATGGTCTACGCCGGGCTGGCCGGGTCGCACCTGCTCACGGGCAACCTGGGGCTGCTGATCACCGCGAGCCTGTCCGCCTTTCTCGGGGTCTATCTCGGGGGGCGTTTGCTCAAGAAAATCACCATCGCCACCGTGCGACTCATGGTGGGCAGCATGCTCCTGCTGCTGGGCGCTGGGCTCTGTCTGGGAGTGATTTAGAGCATGTATTGATACTCTTTCCATTGTCCTGAAACAATCGAAAAGTTGCCTCAGGAGGGAGCCTTGTTGCCAGGCGCGCATGCGTCAGGGGGCGGAACCGACGCACGAGGCGCCCCAATGGTGAGTCCAGCCTTGTCAACAGGCGCCGGGCTGTGGCATAGGTCCAGTAGAAGAAAGTAGGCCGCACTGTCCGCTTGCCAGAGTTGCGGCAAGTGCCCCCAAAAGGAGATGCACCCCCTTTGCGGCAATAAAGACAATACGCTTTCCGGCAGTGCGGCGTCGCCGTCCTTTCCCTCGGACTCCAGCCTCGCACCCCCCAGGGAACCTGCATGACCGTTATCTCCGTGGTGACCGCCGATCCCCACCCCGTGGTACGCAAGGGGCTGTTGCAGATCTGCACCCAGACAGCGGACCTGGCCCTGGTGGGCGAGGCCGGGGACTACGCCTCCCTGGCGGCCTTGCTGCGGGGCGGCCCCTGCCGGGTGGCGGTGCTGGAACTGGGGCTCGCCGGTACCAGAGGGGTGGAGGCCCTGCGTGAATTGCGCAACGTCCCCTCGCCCCCGGGCCTGGTGGTGTTCAGCGCCCACCCGGTGGAGCGCTACGGGCTGCGCGCCGTCAAGGCCGGGGCCGGAGCGTATCTCACCAAGGACGCGCCCCCGGAACTGCTGGTGGAGGCCATCCGCACCGTGGCCAAGGGGCAGAAGTACATCACCGCCCCCCTGGCGCAACTCATGGCCGAAAACCTGGACCGGGGGGATGACGAGCCCCTGCACCGGACGCTCTCGGACCGGGAGTTCATGGTGCTGCGCCTCTTGGGGCAAGGGGGCACGGTCTCTTCCATCGCGGCGCACCTGCACCTGAGCATCAAGACCGTCAGCACCTACCGCACCCGCATCCTGCGCAAGATGCAACTGCAGAACAACGCCGAATTGACTTATTACGCCATTCGCCAGGGACTGGTGGACTGAAGGCGCGCTCCCACGGAAGCGCGCGAGGGGCGGAGTCAGGCATCCTCGGCCTGCTCCCGACAAAGCTGGCCACGGCATTGTTGCAGCACCATCTCGGCCTGCTCAAGGTCGCCTTGCCCGTCGGCCTGGCTCACGTCCAGCCCCACGGCGAGGTACTCATCCACGCCACCGTCCCTGGCGAACAGGGCCCGGTGCAGCCAGAGGTGGCGCCGGATACGGCCGTCGGGCAGCAGGATGCCGTGCAGCACCACCTGTTCGGGAAAGAGCGGGGACAGCATGGTGATCCGACTGCTGACGCGCAAGAAATCGTCCAGGGGCACCCGGTGGATGAAATTCTTGCCCAGAACCTGCTCGCGCGGCAGCATGTGGTAGTGACAATACGCGTCGTTGACGTAGGTGAGATTGCCATCCGGCGCGTAGCGGGCCGCCATGGGCCGCTGACCGTGCCAGAGGATCCGAGAGGGTTCCCGATCAACGTCCGGGCGCGGAACGACCGAAGGACCTGTCGAATCGAACCTGTCCATCCCGTTCTGCATGACACTCACTCCTTGGGCTTCACTTCCTCCTGGGTCATGCCCCCCCTGGGCCTGCTGACGCCGTGCCGCCCGGCCTGACAAGGGCGGCACAAAAAGCCCCGTCCCTGGGGACGGGCGGTCGCTGCGCAAGACGTATCTCCGAGACACCGGCGGCAACAGGGCTGGGCGCCCCGAGGCGGGTTCCGCCAGTGTAGTTCATTTAACCGCCAACTCGCCGTCTGCAAATCGGCGCAACCGGCGAGTCGGGTTCGGACTTCCGGCCGGATGAATGTAGGGATTACTCCTACATACCCTGCGACATCCGTACCTCTGGTACTTAACTCTCAGGGCATTGCCGGAAAGCCGGTTTAAGGATATGGGTGGTGTCGTCGAAAACCGGTCTCCACTGCCCTGGAGACCACAAGGGGGGGCCATGACGCGTCCGTATCGTGCTTGTGTCGTGCTGTTGGGCTGCCTGCTGGCCGTGCCCCTCTGGCTGGACGCCCCCGCGGCCCGAGCTGTCCAGGAGCCGGAACAGGTGGTGCTGCTGCACTACTGGACCGGCGCCCTCAAGGGCGGCATCGACGACCTGGTGACCGTCTACAACCAGGAACACCCCGCCTACCGGGTCCGGGCCACCGGGTTCGAGCACGAGTCCTTCAAAATCGGCATCCGCGTCATGCTCGATAGCGGCAATCCCCCTGACGTGTTCTCCTATTGGGCCGGAGCCAGGGTCCAGGCCCTGGTGGAGGCCGGGCAACTGGCCCCCCTGGACGCCATGTGGGAGCAAGCCCGCCTGGACGAGGTCTTCGCGCCGTCCATGAGCCAGGCCTGCACCTACGAGGGGCGCAAGTACTCCCTGCCCCTGACGCAACACTACGTGGCCTTCTTCTACAACAAGGAGCTCTTTGCCCGGTTGGGACTGCGCCCCCCCGCCACGTGGGAGGAGTTCCTGGCGGTCTGCGCCACGGTCAAGGCCGCGGGCCTGACTCCGCTGGCCCTGGGCGCGCGGGAGCGCTGGCCCGCCCAGTTCTGGTTCGACTACCTGCTGCTGCGCGGCGCCGGACCGGAGTACCGGCAGCAGCTCATGGACGGCCTGGCGGACTACACGGACCCTGAGGTGGTCCGGGCCTTCACGCTGTGGCGTGACCTGCTGGACAAGCGCTACTTCAACTCCCTGAGCGAGGTACACGACTGGGCGGACGCCGCCAAGCAGGTCTATCTGGGGCAGGCGGCCATGACCCTCATGGGCACCTGGATCATCGGCCTCTACAGCACCCAATTGGGCTGGCCCGAAGGCCAGGGCTACGACTTCTTCCCCTTTCCGGTGCTGGACCCCCGGGTGCCCGACGTGGCCCTGGGCCCCATCGACGTGCTGGTGGCGGCGCGGGAGGGCAATGTGGCCGCGGCCGAGGCGGTGCTGCCCTTTTTCGCGGAGCAGGCCCTGCAACGGACCATGAGCACCGGCTCCGGGGCCCTGGCGCCCAACATTCTGATTCCCAAGGAATTTTACAGCGACCTGCGGCAGCGCATCCTGCAGGCCATGCACGCCGCGCCGTTCTGGGCCTTCAACTACGACCTGGCCACGCCGCCGGACGCGGCCGAGGCGGGGCTGGACCTGTTCCTGGCCTTCCTCAAGCAGCCGGACCGACTGGAACAACTGCTCCGCGAGACCCAGGCCCGGGCCAAGGTGGCCTTCTACACGCAGCAGGGAGAAGCCCCCTGAACACGGCAGCGCAGGCACCTCCCAAAGGCTTTCGCAGCCTGATCACCCGCCTCGGGCTGGTGGTGATCCTGGTGGAGACCTTGGTGCTCTCCGGCCTGGGCTATTACTACATCCACCGCTTTTCCGCAGAGTTGGACGCGGCCGTGGCGGACAAGGTGCAGCTGCCCGGCCTGCTCATGAACCGCCAGCTGCTGCGCTACGAGTCCGTGGCCGACAAGGCCATGATGACCGAGCTGGTGGGCGAGGAGTTCATCGACGGCCAGGTGGTGGGCAGCGACGGCAGCATCTACTACGCCCTGAACCCCTCCGACGTGGGGCGGAGCATCGCGGACATGCCCGGGCTCGCCGCCCGCAGCTTCCGGAAAAACCTCTCGGCAGCGGTGCTGGTGGCCCAGGAGGAGGACGGGGAGACCTTCCTCATCAGCATCACCCCCATCGCGGCCTATGAGGGCGGGCTGCCCTTCTTCTTCGCCTACGTCAAGGTGGGCACCAACCTGACCCAGGCCAAGAAGGCCACCATCATCAAGACCTTCGTGGCCGGGTCCCTGCTCTGCATCGTGCTGTCTTCCCTGGCCATTCTCGCCTTCTCCCGGCGGCTGGTCACGCGCCCCATCGCCCGGCTGGCCCGGAGCGCGGACCGCCTGGCCCAGGGCAGTCTGGACGAAGCCATTGCCGTGCAGCGCAACGACGAGATCGGGGGGCTGGCCCGGAGCTTCATCGCCATGCGCGACGCCATCCGCACCCAGATCGCGGAGTTGGAGGCCGCCAACCGCCGCCTCACGGAGCTGGATCAGATGAAGTCCTCGTTCCTGTCCAGTGTCTCCCACGAGCTGCGCACCCCCCTCACGGCGCTCTTGGGCTATGCCAAGCTCAGTTCCCGGGCCTTCCAGAAGTATTTCCTGCCCCAGACCACCACCGACCCCATCCTGGCCGAAAAAGGGGAGCGCATCAGGGGCAATCTGGAGATCATTCAGATGGAGGGGGAGCGGCTGCGGCGCATGATCAACGACGTGCTGGACCTGCACAAGATCGAGTCCGGCGGCATGGAGTGGCAGCTGCAGGAGCTCCATCCGGGCGCCATCGCCGAGCATGCCGCCGCGGTGGTGGAGGCCCTGTTCCATGCGCCGGGCGATTCCGGCCAGGCCGAGCAGTCCGGACGCCCCACCCTGGTGCTGGACGTACGGCCCGGCTTGCCCCCTGTGTTGGGCGACCCCGACCGCATCCAGCAGGTCTGCATCAACCTGCTGCACAACGCCGCCAAGTTCACCAGGGTCGGCACCGTGACCCTGCGGGCCCTGCAAGACCCCGCCACGGACGGGCAGGTACTCTTTCAGGTTGTGGACACCGGGCCGGGCATCGCGCCCCAAGACCGGGACAAGGTCTTTGGCAAGTTCCAGCAGTTGCGCGGCACCGACACCCTGCCCGACACGCCCTGCGGCACCGGTCTGGGCCTGGCCATCTCCCGGGAGATCGTGGAACACCACGGGGGGCGCATCTGGGTGGAAAGCGAGTTGGGTAAGGGCAGCGTGTTCTCCTTCACCCTGCCCGTGGCGCCCCGCTCCTGAGTGCCTTGCCTCAGACCAGGGCCGAGCGCACCAGCCAGAGGGTGTAGCCGACATAGACCGCCAGCAGCAGCCCGCCTTCCAGGCGGTTGATGCGCCCCTGCCCCCGAAAGCCGTAGCCGAAGAAGAACAGCGACAGGGTGAGCAGCCCCATGACGGGCAGGTCCCGGCTGATCACCTCGCCGGGCACGTCCAGGGGGTGAATGACCGTGGCCAGCCCCACCACAGCCAGGGTGTTGAAGAGGTTGGAGCCCAGCACGTTGCCCAGGGCGATGTCGTGCTCGCCCCTGCGCGCGGCAGCCACGGAAGAGGCCAGCTCCGGCAGCGAGGTACCCAGGGCCACGATGGTCAGGCCGATGAGCAGGTCGCTGACCCCGAAGGAATGAGCCACCTCCACCGCCCCCCAGACCAGGAGCCGGGAGCTGAGGATCAAGAGCACCAGCCCCAGCACCAGCCAGCCCAGGGCTCGCCCCAGGGGCATGGTCTCGCCTTCGGCGCAGTGCGCCATTTCCTGACACAGGCTGTCGTCGCGGCGGCGCAGGCCCTGGAGGATGGTCCAGGCCATGAGAGCGCCAAAGCCCCCCAGGAGCAGCACGGCGTCGAGGCGCCCCAGGTGGCCGTCCAGCAGTTGCAGCCCGGCCAACAGGGTCACCACGGTCAGGATGGGCAGCTCCTTGCGCAGCACCTGGGAGTGCAGCGTGACGGGGCGCATGAGCGCCGTCAACCCCAGGATCAGGGCGATGTTGGTGATGTTGGAGCCGTAGGCGTTGCCCAGGGCGATGCCCGGATTGCCTTCCAGTGCGGCCAGCACCGAGACCGCCATTTCCGGGGCCGAGGTCCCGAAACCCACGATGACCATGCCAATGAGCAGCGGCGACATGCCGAAATGCCGGGCCGTCACCGCCGCGCCTTCCACGAAACGGTCCGCGCTCCAGACCAGCAGCGCCAGCCCGCAGCCTATCGCAAGAATAGCCAGAATCATGCTTCGTCTGTCCTTTGTGCTGTTACGATACCGCGAGGTGGGTTGGTACGACTGGAAGGAAATCCGAACGAGGGGCGGGCGCGGACAGCGCACGCCCCTTGCGGTGTTGGCGGGATCAGGCGTCCTTCTTGAGCTTCACGTTTTCCAGCACGGTCATGGCCCCGGCCACCGTGGCGGCGATGTCCGCCATGTTGTTGGGGATGATCATGGTGGTGCCGGTCTTGGCCAGGTTCCCGAACTCCGTGAGGTACTTCTCGGCCACGCGCAGGTTGGCGGCGGTGACGCCCCCCTTCTCGGCCAGGGACTCGGCCACGGCGCGCAGGCCCTGGGCCGTGGCAATGGCGACAAGCTCGATCTCTCGGGCCCGTCCCTCGGCTTCGTTGATGCGCTTCTGCTTCTCGCCCTCGGAAAAGGCGATGGCCTCCTGCCGCACACCCTCGGCCCGGTTGATGCGCGCCTGGCGATCACCCTCGGAGGTGGCGATTTCCGCCCGCTTCTCGCGCTCGGCCTTCATCTGCCGCTCCATGGCCTCCATCACCGAGGCAGGGGGCGCGATGT
>CAZNSV010000135.1:0-7958 GCA_964575775.1 uncultured Desulfovibrionaceae bacterium | reverse complement strand
TCTTGCGCAGGGCCGGGTCCAGCATCCGGCGCAGGGCCGTGCCCCAGGCCTCGGGGCTGTCCGCGGCCAGCAGGCCGGTCTCCTCTTGACGCACCGTGCGGTTGTAGACCGGGTGATCGCTGTACACGGCCGGGAGCCCCAGCAGGGCATAGTCCAGGTACTTGAGGTCCGACTTGTAGCTGTTGAAGACCGTGTTTGCCAAGGGGGCCACGGCAAAGTCCCAGGTCAGGGCTGCCCGCAGCCAGGCCACGAATTCCGGATAGGGGATGCTCTGGGGCGGAATCTCCTTGATCCGCACCGGCAGACCGGGAAACAACTCCGCCAGGAGCTCCGGATCCGAGATGCCCACCAGCTCGAACTCCACCCGCTGGGCGTTCTCGGTCAGAAATGCGCGCAACGGCTCCAGGATCAGCCTGAGGTCCGGCAGATGGGTGAAGGTGCCCATGTAGCCGAAGCGCACCAGGGCATTGCCCGGCTGAGGTGCATAGACCAGCGTACCGTTGCCGAAGAGCCGCTCGTCCAGGGCGTTGGGCACCACCTTGATCATGGGCTGAAAGCAGCGGAACTCCTCGGCCAGGGGGTGCGTGGAGACCACCAGGCCGGCGGCGTCGCGCAGCAGCCGGAAAAAGATGGCCTTGAACTGGTGGCTCTCGGAAGCGAGCAGGGCCAGATTGTCGTCAAAGGTGTGGATGTAGGGGATGCCCCGAACCGCCAATTCGTCAAGGAGCGCGTTCACTTCTACGCAAGTGCCGCTCTGTTGCCAGATCCGTTCGATGAGCACTAGGTCCACGGGTTCGCGGGGCAGTTCGCTGCCGAAACTCACCACGAGCCGCCCCTGAAGGCTGGGGTGGCTCAGGGGCAGCAGGAGCCGGATGTGGCTGCAGCCGTGGGGCTCTCCCGCCAGGGTAAATTCGTAAAAGACGTGGACCCGTAGGGGGTTGACGTCCGGGCCAGGGCGTTGTGCTCGCTTCATCGTGGTCCGTGTCAGGCGAAGAGGCTTTCCAGGATGCGCAGGGCGGCCCGTTCGGGATAGTGCCGGGTCACGCGCCGCACGGCGGCCTTCTGCAGGGCGAGGCGCAGGGCCTGGTCGTCCACCAGGCGGCAGGCCGCGACAAAGCAGGCCTCCGCGTCGCTGGTGTCCACCAGCAGCCCGTCCACGCCGTCCCGGACGATCTCGCCCAGCCCGCCGTTCAGAGGACCAACCACCGCCGCACCGCAGGCCATGGCCTCCATGGCGGTGAGCCCCATGGCCTGGTAGGTGGAAAAATCCAGGAAGATGTGGCTCTGGTCCAGGAGCGTGGCCACCTGGGCCGGGGACAGGGCGCCGTAGGCCCGGTACTCGAACCGCGCCGTGGGGCAGTGCAGGTTGATTTCCCGCTCGTCCGTGCCGAACACCACCACGGTGATGGCGCTTCCGTAGCGCTCTTTCAGGCGTTGCAGCACCTCCATGGTCAGCTGGGGGCTGCGGTGGGGCGAGGCGAAACGCACCATGGCCGTGACCACCAGGGCCCCGGCACGGCGCTTGTCCCGGGTGGCGTAGAAGAGGTCCCAGTTGAAGCTGGGGCCCACTTCCGTGGCCGTGGCGTTGGTGTTGAGGTGCACCTCGCGCCGGTTCCAGGCGGTCTTGGTGACGAGCCGCAGGCCCGGCACCTTGGTGTAGCTCTTGAAAGCCTGGACGTGCATGGGGTCCGTGGTGGAGAAGAAGCTGGGCTCGTAATCCTGCACATAGTACCCCAGGACCGGCGTATTGTCCGGCTGCCGCTCCTGGATCAGGGCCAGCTGGTCCACAGTGGTGAACAGGGAGGCCACCACGGCGTCGTAGTCCGGCGCCAGGTCGGCGATGTCCTCGGGTTTGTCCACGTAGACCACGGCGAGTCCGGCGTGGGGGTTCAGGGCCTCGAAGGTTTCCTGGTTGGCGCGCAGGTTGGCGAGGGTGACCCGGGCCCCGTAGCGCAGCATGGCCTGGGCCTCGCGGATGATGATGTTGCCCCCGCCCCCGGGCACGGAAATGAAGAGCAGGAACAGGACCTTCTTGCCGTGGAAGCGCTGGGCGTTTTCGCGCAGCAGGCGGCAGCGTTCGAACACGGTGGCGATGCGGGCCCGGGTGCTCTGCAGCACGGGGTGCTCCACGGTGCGGTCCAGGGCGTCCTGGATGGCGGCGCGGCCGTGCTTGGCCTCCAGGGCCGCGGCCGAGCGCTCGTAGAGCAGCTTGCGCCGCTCGTTGGAATAGCTCTTGGACTGGGCGTGGAAGACGTAGCAGTCGTCCGCCACGGCCATGCGCCAGCCCGCGGCGGTGGTGCGCAGGCAGAAGTCGTTCTCCTCGCCGTAGCCCCCGGCGAAACGCTCCTCGTCGAACAGGCCCACCTCGTCCAGGGCCCGCTTGCGGATCAGCATGCAGAAGCCGTTGAGGATGCCGACCTTGGGGTACTGGCGCAGGGAGACCTCGGCCACGGCCGCGGCCATGTCCGCCACGCTCAGGTCAGGGGGCAGGGGGTTGTCGCTCCAGTCGGTGCCCGACTCGCTCAGCAGCTCGGGCACGGACTGCCAGCTGGCGGTATTGGAGAGCGGCCCCACGATGCCCACGGCCGGGTCGGACTCCATGCACTGCACCAGACGCTCCAGCCACTGCTCGCTGACGATGGTGTCGCTGTTGAGCAGCACCAGGTAGGGCGCCTCGGCCGCGCGCATGCCCATGTTGGCGGCGTGGGTGTAGCCCAGGGCCTGTTCGTTGCGCAGCAGCAGGCCGGGGCGGGTTTGCAGGTACTCTTGCAGAAAATCGCGCGTCTCCGGGCCGCTGCCGTCGTCCACCACGATGAGGCGGAACGGGGGCGCAGTGTGCCGGAAAACGGAATCCAGACAGCGCCGCACGTCCTCCAGGGCGTTGTGCACGCAGACGATGACGTCCACGCCCGCGTCCCGGGGCCGCAGGGTCTGGTCGATGGGAGCGCGCGGCTCCACGGTGGCTGCGAGCTGGGGTGGCTCCGCAACGCAGAGCCCCCGCACCCGGCGCAGGATGCCGCCCGGCCCCTCGTGCCTGAGGATGGCCAGGCCGGAGCCCGCGGCCTTGCGCAGCCCGCCTTTCTGGCGCACGGCCAGGAGCAGGGTCTGGGCGCCGTTGAGGCAGCGGTGCCCGAGTATGGCCAGGGGCTCCTTGACGCGGCGCGGCAGGGGCGTCAGGTGCAGCAGCCAGCGTAGCCCCCCCTTGATCAGGCGCCCCGGGTGCCGCAGCTCGGACCGGGGATCGCGCAGCAGCCGCGAGGCAAAGCGCACGGGCGCGGTCACGCGCCAGCTGAAGGAGCTCTTGAGCAGCTGGATGTGCTCGTTGGCGTAGGTCAACTCCGTGGTCAGCCCCTGAATCCTGAGCTGGCGCGCAGCGCTCTCGTGGCGCTCCAGGGCGAGGTCGGCGGTGAGCTGTTGCAGGTCCGCGTCGAGCCTGGTGATGGCCGCGGACTGCTCCACGATGAAGGCGCGGTGGGCTTCGGCCTCGGATTCGACATAGGCCAGCCGGGTGCGCAGCTCTCGGTTCTCCTGCTCCAGGGCACCGCTGCGGCGTTCGAAGCGGTCCTTGAGCGCCAGGAGCCCCACCTGCTCCCAGAACAGGCCCTCGAAGCGGCGGAAACGGTCGTGCAGGGCCGGGTCCTGTGCGGACACAGCGTCCCGGGCCAGCTCTTGCAGGGCCTGGTACACGTCGTGCAGCGGCATGATGGGTGCGGCCACCTGCTCCAGCGAGCGGGCAGGGGCCTGAAAATGATCCAGCTTGCGGTCCAGATAGGCGCTGCAGAACTCGGACAGGGCCTCGGGCTCCACGGTCAGGTCCAGGGCCGCGGCAACACGTTCGAGTTCCCGGGCCGGATCGGCCAGCAGCCGTTCGTACTCCACCACCACCACGGGCTTGTTGCACGTGCGTAGCAGCAACGGCAGCGAATGGACCAGCCAGAGGCGCAGACTCTTGGCCAGACCGAAGCCGTTGCGACGCTCCAGGGAGGCGGCCACGGCCAGGGGGTTGCGGATGCAGAGCACGTACTTGTCGGTGGCGGTCAGGGCGGCGAAGACCTCCTGCCAGAAGGGCAGCACCTTGCACAGCCGGGGGTCCTTGATGCCGAACACGGGGTGTGCCGCCAGCTTGCGGGCCAAAAGCTCAGTGGCCCGGGTCTTCAGCTCCGCCACGGCGGGCGGGTCCTGCGGGGGAAAATCGATGGGGAATTCACTGTCCCAGCTGCTGTCCAGGGCGGCGAGCAGCTGCTCGTTGAGTTCGCAGATTTCGCGGTCTTCCCAGAAGCCCTTGGTGTTGTCCTCGGCAGGGGGCAGGAGGTCGTCGCCCGTTTCCACTCCCAGGGCATGCAACCCGCGCATCAGGGCACTGGTGCCACTGCGATGCATTCCCAAAACCGTAATGACCTGTTTCATCAACGAATGTCCGCTGTCCTTGCTGGTGGCTGCCCATGAGCGCGGCACGTCCGCTACCGTGCGCTCTCAGGGAATATGCAGGAAGAGTCGCCTGTGCGCTGCGGGGTCATACTGCAGGCGGAAGCGCTTGGCAAGTTCCCGGATAGTTGCGGACAAAGGTGTGGTGCGTCACGGTACAAGACGGAATGGAGGGCTCAAGTGCGCGTATAGACCAGCTTGCCGGTGGTCATGCGCAGTCGCTGACTGATTAGCTTGGCGATGTTGCGCAGGATCTTGATGGCCAGCTTCGGGTGCTCGACGGTGATGCGCTCGAAGTTCTGGGTGGAGAGGAAGAGCAGCATGGCGTCCTCGCGGGCCACGGCCGAGGCCGAGCGCGGTTCCTCGTCCACGAAGCTCATCTCGCCGAAGTAGGTGCTGGGCTGCAGGGTGACCACGATGGTCTCCAGCTGGTCGGCGCTTTCCTTGATGATGTCGATGCGCCCCTCCACGATAAAGGCCATGAAGTCCTGGCGCTCGCCCTGGCGGAAGACGTGTTCGCCTTTCTTGAAGGGCTGGACGCTCATGTAGCGGGCGATGGTCTCGATTTCCTCGCGGTTGAAATCCCGCCCCCACCTGGTTTGGTCCAAGAGATCCGCAAGGTTGTACTTGGCGCCCATGAGCTCCCCCCTCTGCTGTGGTTCCATGCCGGACAACGGCGTCGCACGGCGGTTCGGGTCCCCCCGGAGCGACTTCCCCTTATACAGCCTGCTGCCCCGAAGCTCAAGCGGCCCGAGACCCGGTCCGGCACGCGGCCTGCCTTCACGTGGCCAGCAGGTCCTGGGCCGAGACCACGGCGGAGTGGTGGAGCCAGGAGTCGTGTTCCAGGGCCAGCATCAGCCCCTGGGCGGATGCGGCCGGGGAGAGCAGCTCCCCCTGCTCCTTCCAGGGGACGAAGACCCGGCGCAGCTGTTCGGCGGCACCGCCGCTGCTCTGCCGGGCCTGCTCCTGCATGCGGGTGTCCACGATGCCGGGGCGGTAGACGAAACTGCAGACCGCCGGGGCCTCGGCGGCCAGCTGGCGCATGAGGTGCTCCTCCGCCGCCTTGGCCGCGCAATAGGCCGCGATGCCGGGCTGGACGATCTGCGCCGCGCCGGACCCGAAGAACACCGCCAACCCCGCCCCCTGCTCCAACAGCAGGGGCACCACGTGGCGCACCAGCAGGTAGCTGCCGCGCAGCGCGGCGGCGAAGATCTCGTCGAACTTCTCGGGCTCGAGCTCCCAGAGGGTGGGGCCAGGGTGCAGCACCCCGGCGGCGTGGATGAAGCCCCCCATCGGCCCCAGGCGCTGGGCGGTCTCGGCCAGGGTCTGGGCCGTGGCTTCGTCGCCCACGTTGCCCGCCACCCCGGCCACACGGGCGCCCAGTTCCGCGCAGGCGTGGCAGACGTGGGCCAGACGGCTCTGCTCCCCTTTTTCCCGGGCATTGAGCACCAGGGCCGCGCCGCGAGCGGCCAGGGCCAGGCTCACTTCCCGGCCGATGCCCGTGGAGGCCCCGGTCACAATCAAGGTTTTATTCCGGATCAAGCTCATGTATAGACCCCTTTGGCGCGAGGTATCGTGTTCGAGGGAGCGGAAGACCATGTACTTTCCGCGCCAACAATACCACAGGATCAAGCACATTGCACCCCGCGCGGGGGCCTCGGCTCCCGCGATTCCCCATCCGGAGGTTTCATGACATCCCCCATGCAGAGCAGGGGCTTCACCCTGCTCGAGGAACGCACCATCACCGAGAGCCAAAGCAGGGCCAGGCTCTGGCGGCATGACCGCACCGGCGCCGAACTCTTGTCCCTGTGCAACGACGACGAGAACAAGGTCTTCGGCGTGACCTTTCGCACCCCGCCCCGGGATTCCACGGGCGTGGCCCACATCCTGGAGCACAGCGTGCTCTGCGGCTCCCGCAAGTACCCCCTCAAGGAACCCTTTGTGGAGCTGCTCAAGGGCTCCCTCAAGACCTTTCTCAATGCCTTCACCTACCCGGACAAGACCTGCTACCCGGTGGCCAGCACCAATGTGCAGGACTTCTACAATCTCATGGACGTCTACCTGGACGCGGTGTTCCACCCCCTCATCGAGGAGCACATCTTCCGCCAGGAGGGCTGGCGTCTGGAGCCCGTGCCCGAGGCACCCGAGCGGCTGCAGCTCAAGGGCGTGGTCTACAACGAGATGAAGGGCGCCTATTCCTCGCCCGACGGCCTCCTGAGCGAGAAGGCGCAGCAAACCCTGTTCCCGGACACGGTCTACGGCCTGGATTCCGGGGGCGATCCCCTGGTCATCCCGGACCTGAGCTACGCGGCTTTCCTGGCCTTTCACCGCAGCTATTACCACCCCAGCAATGCCCGCTTTTTCTTCCATGGGGACGACCCCGAGGAGCAGCGGCTGGAGCGCATCGCCACGGTGATCGACGCATTCGCGCCCCTCGAGCCGCAGTCCCAGGTGACCCTGCAGCCGCCCTTTGCCGCGCCCAAGACCCTGCGCTTTCCCTATCCCGTGAGTGCCGAGGAGCAGGGCGGTGAGGAGGGCGACGCAGCAGACAGGGGGCGCTGCTTCTGCGTCCTGAGCTGGCTCTTTCCCGAGCCCCCGGATCTGGAGGCGGCCCTGTGCTGGGACATGCTGGAGACCATGCTCATTGGTCTGCCGGGCGCGCCCCTGCGCAAGGCGCTGCTGGAATCCGGCCTGGGCGAGGACCTGGCCGGGGTGGGGCTGGAGGCCGAGCTGCAGCAGTCCTACTTCTCCACCGGGCTCAAGGGCCTGGAGGCGGAGGATGTGCCGGCCCTGGAGGCCTTGCTCCTGGAGACGCTGCAAGGGCTGGCCGAGTCGGGTTTTGGGGCCGAGCTGGTGGAGGCGGCCCTCAACAGTCTGGAGTTCGACCTGCGGGAGAACAACACCGGCAGCATGCCGCGCGGCCTGCAGCTCATGCTGCGCTGCCTGACCCAGTGGCTCTACGACAAGAACCCCCTGGACGCCCTGGCCTTCGAGGCCCCGCTGGCGGCCATCAAGGCGCGGCTGGCAGGGGGCGAGCGGCTTTTCGAAGGGCTGGTGCGCCAACTGCTCCTGGACAACCCCCACCGGGTGACCCTGGTGCTGGAGCCCGACGCGGGGCTGGCCGCACGCCTGCAGCAGGAGGAAGAGGCGCGCATCGCCAGCCTGGCCGCCGGACTGGACGAGGGGGGGCGGGCGCGGCTGGCCGCCGAGGCCGAGGAGCTGTTGCGTCTGCAGCAGGCCCCGGACAAGCCCGAGACCCTGGCCCTGCTGCCGCGTCTGACCCTGGGCGACCTGCCCCGCGAGAATGCGCTCATTCCCAGCGCAGAGACCGATCTGGCCGGGGCCCCGGCCCTGGTGCACGATCTGGCCACCAGCGGGATTCTCTATCTCGACCTGTGTTTCGAGCTGGAACCGCTCCTGACGCAACGGCCCGCCCTGGCGCCCCTGTTACCGCTCTTCGGCCGGGCCCTCCTGGAGATCTCTTAATAATTTTTTAATTTCTTCTCTATCCACATTAAATTGTTTATCCAATT
>CAZNSV010000134.1:0-8004 GCA_964575775.1 uncultured Desulfovibrionaceae bacterium | reverse complement strand
CCTCGCTTTCCAACTGACGGAAAAGGGTGACGGACTGCTCGCCTGCCTGTAGGGCTTCCTGAAGACGTCCGCGCTGCGCCAGGATGTCGGAGTTCATTCGATGGAATCTGGCAAGATGTTCAATGCGTTGATGCGTCTTGGCCAATTCCAGGCCTTGTGCGACGGTGGCTGCTGCTTGGCTTGTCATACCGGTGTCCAGATACGTTTCGGCCAAACTGCCTAACGTATCAAGCAAAGCCTGGACTTCTGTAGGACTGGGGTTCGTTTTCTGTTCCAGGGTATCGATCAACCGGCCCAACTCGACGATACGGCTGGGGGCCTCCCTGACCGGTTGCCGACCTTCGATTGCAACCATCATGTCCTGGGCTTGAGTGGCTGCAGAGCTCGCAGGGCTTTCATCCACCCAGAAAACATGGCGGCGGAAGTCGAAGAAGTCCGGAGCGCGTGTGGCTAGATCCTTGAAACCGAAAGCTGTCAGCCAGATGATCCAGGGGCAGGCAAAGCGTCGGGCCAGGGTATCGCGCAGGGAGTTCAAACGGGCTGCCGCATCGTTTGGTGTGCGGCGAGTATCGCCAGGGATGAGCGGGGCTTCGACATCCAGGAGTACCAGGACGGGCTGCTTGTCAGGGGGCACCTCCGTCATGCGTGCTGCCAGGGCCTGCTCCAAAGGCTGGCGCTCCAAGGAAGGATAGAAGACGCGAACCTGGTGGGTGCTGGGCAACCGCGCGGCCAGGTCGTCAAGAACCTGATCGCGGATGCTGGTGTCCCAGCCGACCACCAACAGTGGCGCGAAAAGCCCCTCGTAGTCCTCAACGCAGGTGGCCAGCTTTGCGGCCAATCGTTCTGGGGGCAGGCGCGGAAGGTCCTGCTCCTCGCTCATGCATCCGCCTTGAGCAAGTTGTTGAAGTGTTCATCGAACTTCATGATCAAGGGGTGCACGTCTGCCCAGACCATGCCGTTGTATTCCAGGGCAAAGCGATGAAAAAGTAGCCGGAAGGCCTCAGATTTGCGATCTGCTGCTTGCATGCGGTGGATGTCCCGCAACAGGCGACGGTCGTCGAAGCTCAGGGCCGCTGAAAACGATCGCCAGACCTGCCTTGCCGCAACCTCTAGATTGGCTCTGGTAATGGGCAAGGCATCGGCCTCCAGGGCAGCTTCACTCAGCAGTTCGAAGAGTTCGCGGAAAGAACCACCGGAGAGCAGGACCATTTCCCGTACAAGCGCGGGGTCTTCGAAGACAGCACCCACGTCGACCCGGGCACTGATCAATTCGCAGAGCGTGTTCACATGCGCCTCGTTCACTTGATCCCAAGGTTGACCTTTGTCGCGCACGGCAACCATAGGCAAAACGACTTCCTTGATGCCTTGGGTATTCAGGGTCTCGCCAGTGGGCAAGTAGATGGAAGCTAATGGCACGGTGAGAATGAGGTTGATCTTGAGCTGAGAAAAGACTCGAGCCTCCAGCACGATGGCCCGCTCCACGATTGCCGGCTGCAGCCGATCGAGGCTGTCGAGGATGAGCAACGGTCTGGTTTTGCCAATACTTTTCAGGCGCTCAGTCACATGCTCCAAGAGCAGGTTGACCTGGTTGATGAGTTGGTCCGGCCGCTTCTGAAAGCGCGTGCGCAGTTCCTTGGCCGTTGATGCGGAGCCGCCAATGCGAGCAGTGATCCCGGCCAGCAGTTCAAAAAGAAAGGGTACGTTTACTTTGCCTTTGGCAGATGTCTCCAAGGCGATTTCTTTCTTGATCTCCTCGCGGCTGATCTCGGTAACGTCGACGAAATAGTTCTCCACGGCCTGCAAGACGCTTTGGTCCAAGGTGACCTTGCTTGCAGCATCTTCTACAATCTTCTGCGCGATGTACAAAAGCACGTCCGTATATTCCAAATCGCCCATCATCAATTCAGGGTGGGCGTCGAAATACGCGCAATACGTTGCCCCTGCCTCCAGCTCCTTTTGAAGCCTAAAAAGCTCTGTGCTTTTCCCGCATCCCCGGTGCCCGGCATACGCGAGATGCACGCAGGCACCATCGTCATCCTGAGACGTGCATGCTGCGTCATGCTCCAGCAACTTCAGAAAACGTTTGACCACATGCTGCCCGCGAGCCTTGTCCAGATCGACATAGCGGGGGTCACCTGCCGGGAGCGGCTCCAACTGTGCTTGGCGGCGGACGTCTCGCAGGGTCTTGGCTTTTTCGAATGGCGGGGTCATTGCTTCAGGCTCCATTGTACATGTCGGCCTAGGGATTTCGTGGGGCAAGGCTGTTTGTAACGAACCAACAAGCAATACCATCAAGGCCGATGAGCGTCAAAAGCTGACAGGAAGCGGGCTGGGCCGGACGTTCTGGTGACGTTCAGGGCAGAGAGGAACGGGGGGCAATGCGCTTGAATCCGAGGTCCTGTAGGGTGGTCACTGGGGCCCGTTGTCGGCCACTAGCGCGGCCCGGGTAGTGCCCCCCTGTGCAGAGGCTGGGCGAGCGTCTCCCGCCCAAGCCGCGCACGCAGCCCAGACGGAACCGAGAGACGAAAATAGAAGACGTGATTGTGTTTGGTAAGGTAGGTAGCGGTTCTGCTAATGCCCATTTTTGGCCCCGATTTGTACCAGCACTTTGTACTAACCGGGCCTGCTGCGTGATTTGGGCCTGCCGAATGGGCACAAATCCTGTCATTTCAGAATGATAAGCTGACATGGTGGAGGCGGGGGGAGTCGAACCCCCGTCCGCGAATGATCCGCACAAAGCGTCTACAGGCTTAGGACAGGTATTGTTCTCGCCCTGAACGTTGCCCCTGTCCGGGCTGGTTCAGGGCCTGCACGCCTTGAGGTCTCACAGTGTCCGCGGCGTGCGGACTTTCACTGCCAGCCTGATGCTTTTACCACGAGAGCCTATCAGGCGTCTTCTCCCGCGGGCGGCTGCCTTATTAGGCGGCCAGAGCGTAATCGTAATCGTTGTTGGCGATTGTGATTGTGCCGCTTTTTACGAGGCCAGCGGCGCCTCGGCCTGCAACTTTGACTTCTTCATCCTCGTCGAAACCAGTGCGCCCCCATGTGTCAAAGAACCGCTCGGAGCTCTTGCTCCAAGTCTTCATATAACCACCCCGGCTGCCTTTGGCAAGACCCGCTGCCCCACCAATGCCGCTGCCGCACTATCTACAAGGGCGGTGTACGCTTGCCCGGCGGGAAGTGGGCCTATTCCCGCACAATTGGCATGGCAAATTGCCCAATCACCTGGAACCGGGGCCTGTTGGGACTGGACAGACGGCCCTCGGAAGTGCATTATTGACAATTGCCGCATCCACCGGGAAGCAGCCTTTTTCCGGATATGGCAACCGCCCCAGCAAGGATGGGGGATGCAGGCAGCCGGACGCACCATCAACCACCAGCCACCCATGAGCAAAGCACTTTCCTGGAAATCAGCCTTTTGCAACGATCCCGGCTACATGTGCAGTGAGAGCAAGGGCCTGATCGCCGCGTCCACCATCAATTCCCTGCCCATGCTCAAGGAATACCTTGACCTGGTCCATGCCAAGCTCTGCCTGATCAAGCCCTATTTCGAGACCAAGGACTATCCGGTGGTGGAATCCCGGGAACTCTTACCCTCTTTCGAGGCCGACGTCTACGAGCACAGCAATCTGCCGGGCTTCAGCCTCGTGGCCCTCAACCGCCCCATCAATTTCTTCCAGGAAATCTTCCAGTTCGACATCCTGCACCACCTCATGGAGGAGGCCCCGGATTCCGTGGGCGCCACCTGCCCCGTGGAGCGCGCGGTCCTCGACCAGAACAACCAGAGCCTGCTCAACCGCATGCCCCGGCAATTGCACCCGGCGTACAACGCCGCGTTCAAGGACCTGGACGTGACGGACCTGGAGCAGTACCCCGCGCTCCTGCCCTTTCTGCTCGAACTGGACCGGGCCCACGTGCTGGCCACGGACAGCTTCCACAACTTCATTCTCAACGGGGTCTACGCCTCGTTTCCGTCGGATCTGGACTCCGAGATCAAGCGCTTCGGCCTGCGCATGGGCAAGTTCCAGGTGGGGGACAACGCGCTCTACGAGCGCAACCGCACCTTCGTCTATCAGTTTCTCATGGAGCTCTACGGCTTCCCCATCGTCTCGGAGCGCCGGACCTCGGCGGCGCTCTTCGCCCGGCGGCTGCACAAGCTAGGTGAGGAATTCCTGGTCCGCGTCTGCAGCCAGTCCGACCGCACCATCACCACCATGTACTCCCCACCGGCCTCGGGCAACTACCCCCGGGTGGAGAAGCTGGCCCTGGTGCGCGTGGATCAGGACCAGAAGGAGATCATCGAACGGCTGGCCGACGGCGGCTACTTCATCGACAAGAAGAATCACGTGGTGCTCATGCGCGTGACCTACCGCCAGCACAAGTTCAACCCCTTCAACGTGCGGCAGGATCGCGCCCTGTCCGTGGAGTTGCAAGAGGTGCTGCATCCCCTCACGGGCAAGGCCCTGGGCAACATCAATGTGGTGAAAGACACCTACAACATGTTCCTGCGGCTCAACGACATCGTGCGCGGCGAGTATCACGGCAGCATCATCTACAAGCGTAACGAGATTGTGCAGGACACGGACACGGACGCCAAGCGCCTCAAATTCCTCTACTCCTGGCTCTCCAAGCACCAGCGCCGCATGATCAGCTATTCCGACGAGTTCTTCGCCAAGATCGCCCTGGTGCTGGACAACTACCTGCTCAACACCAGCAACTACGATACCTTCCAGGAGACCTACGAGCTCTTCCAAGAGGTCTGGGCCAAATACAGTTACATCCAACAGGCCCGCATGGTCCGCCACCTGGAAGACGTGCTCGCCGCCCCCAAGAAGGGCGCGGCCTCCCGCCTCGAAGCCCTCAAGGAGGCGAGCCAGGTCCTGCAGGAGCTGAAGTTCGAGATCGTCAACTATTTCGAAGACCTGGTTTCCCACGTCATTCTCATCGGCGAGCGCATCCTGTCCGACCCCTATCTGCGTCGCAACTATGTGGACAAGAAGGACAGCGAGCTCACCCCCTACGGCCTGGAGATCAAGCGCACCTACCGCAAGCTCGTCGGCCTGGTGGACGCCTTCAAGGACATCCGCAAGGCCAAGAAGGAGCGCAGCGACCACCAACTGCGCAAGACCGGCTGAACCCCGCAACACTTCCCGGAGGCCTTGTGAGCCAACTCTTCCACACCCCGCTGCACGACTGGCACCTGGCCCACGGCGCCAAGATGGCCCCGTTCGCCGGATGGGACATGCCCATCCAGTACCAGGGCATCATCGCCGAGCACCTGCACACCCGGCAACAGGCCGGGCTCTTCGACATCTGCCACATGGGCGAGTTCCTTCTCGCCGGTCCCGGCGCTGCCGAGGCCCTGGCCCGCTGTGTCAGCCACAATCTCGCCACACTCAAGGAGGGGCGCTGCCGCTACGGCTTCCTCCTCAATTCCCAGGGCGGAATCATCGACGACTGCATCATCTACCACCTCGAACCCGACTCCTTCATGATCGTGGTCAACGGCGCCCGCACCGCCATCGACTTCGCCACTCTGCAGGAGCGCCTGCCCGACTCGCTCCAGTTCCAGGACGTCTCGGCCGAGACCGCCAAGCTCGACCTGCAGGGCCCCCTCTCCCTTTCCGTGCTGGAGAAGGTCCTGCGGCGCCAGTTCCACGAACTGGCCTACTTTGCCAGCACCAGGGGCAGTTTCGACGGCGCCCCCCTGCTCATCAGCCGCACCGGCTACACCGGCGAGCTGGGCTTCGAACTCTACCTCCCCACGCACAAGGCCCTGCCCCTCTGGGAGGCGCTGCTGGCCGACAGTCGCGTCCAGCCGGTGGGTCTGGGCGCCCGGGACACCCTGCGCCTGGAGATGGGGCTGCCGCTCTACGGCCAGGACCTGGACGAGGAGCACACCCCTGCCGAGGCCGGGTACGAGGCCATGCTCACCTCCCCGGCCGACTACGTGGGCAAGGGGGCCGACCGGCGTTGCACCGAGGTTCTGGTGCCCCTGGTCATGGAGGGGCGCCGCAGCGCCCGGCATCACGACCTGGTCTGCGATCTGACCGGACGGCAGGTGGGGCGCGTGACCAGCGGCTCATTCGCCCCTTCGCTGGGGCATGCCGTGGCCCTGGCCTATGTGTCGGCCGCGGACGCAACCGCAGAGCGGTTCCAGGTCCATACCGCCCGGGCCGTGCTCGAGGCGCGGCGCGAGGCCCTGCCCTTCTACAAGAGCGGTACCGCCCGCTTGAAGCTGCAAGCCGACAGGGTCTGAGGGGCCGTGGGGACGTGAACGCCTTTTTCATCGAGCCCGAGGCCTGGCCGGCCGGACTGGACCAGCCCCTGCTGCCCCTGGAGGGCGCGGAAGCGCAGCACATGCTCACGGTGCTGCGTTGCCGCCCTGGCGAGGAGGTCTGGTGTTTCGATGGTCAGGGCGGCTGGGGGCTGTTTCGCATCGCCAAGGCCGAGAAACGCCGCGCCTGGCTGCAGCCCCTGACCCTGCACCGCGAACCGCGCCCGGAACGGCGGGCGGTGTTGGCCCTGGCCTGGACCAAGGGCCTGCGCCGCAGCTGGCTCTTCGAGAAGGCTGTGGAGTTGGAAGCCGGGGGCCTCTGGCTCTGGCAGGCAGCCCGCAGCCAGGGGCAGGTCCCGGCGGACGGCAAGGACAGCTGGCGGGGGCAGTGCATCGCCGGTGGCAAGCAAAGCAAGAACCCCTGGCTGCCCGATCTGGCCACCCTGCCCCGAGGGGCCGCCGAGTTGGCAGAGGCGTTGCCGGCTTTTTCGCACAGCTATCTGCTCTGGGAGGATGCCGACGAGGCTGCCATGGTGCTGAGTCCCGAGGCGTTGCAGCGGGCCGAGCGCCCCTTGTTCGTTCTGGGGCCGGAAGGCGGCTTCACCCCGGCGGAGGTGGATCACTTGCGGGGGGCCGGAGCGCTGCCGGTGAGTCTGGGGCGCCGGGTCCTGCGCTGGGAAACGGCCGCCCTGCTCTGCCTGGGGCTGGCCTGGTGGGCGCGGCAGCAGCCCCACCTCAGGCCCCTGGCTGGCATGATCGACAGCACCGGGGAGGGCCCATGAACGACACCCAGCCCTTGGCCGATTGCATCCGCCCCGCCACCTTGCAGGACTTTGTGGGGCAGACCCACCTGCGCCGCAAGCTGGAGGCCTTCTTTTTCTCCCAACGCCTGCCCAGCATGCTCTTCTTCGGGCCGCCGGGTTGCGGTAAATCCACCCTGGCCCTGCTCTTTGCCCAGAGCCGCAAGCAGCCCTGGGTGCGGGTCAGTGCGCCGGAAGCGGGGCTGCAGCGCCTGCGCAAGCTCCTGGCGGGCAAGTCCATCCTGGTGCTGGACGAGTTGCACCGGTTTTCCAAGGCACAACAGGACTTCTTCCTGCCCCTGCTGGAAAGCGGCGAGATCGTGCTCCTGGCCACCACCACGGAGAATCCGGCCTTCAGCGTGACCCGGCAGTTGTTGTCGCGGCTGCACGTGCTCAAGCTGGCGCCGCTGCAGCCTCGGGAGCTGGTGTCCGTGGCCCGGCGCGGGCTTACGGCCATGGGCCTGGCCGAGGACAGTCTGGAGGAGGAGGCCCTGCAGGCCATGGCTACCCTGGCAGGGGGCGATGCCCGCAGCCTGCTGAACCTGGTGGAGTACGCCTGCACCCTGCCCCCGGAAAAACGCACGGCCGCGGAGTTGCGCGCCCTGCTGCCCGAGATGATCCTGCGGCACGACAAGGCCGGGGACAGCCACTACGAGTTGGCCTCGGCCATGATCAAGTCCATTCGCGGCTCGGACCCGGACGCGGCGCTCTACTATCTGGCCTGCCTGCTCGAGGGCGGGGAGGATCCGCGCTTCGTCTGTCGTCGCCTGATCCTCTCGGCCAGCGAAGACGTGGGGCTGGCGGACCCCCGGGCCCTGCCCCTGGCCGTGGCCTGCCAACAGGCCGTGGAGTTCGTGGGCATGCCCGAGGGCTTCATCCCCCTGGCCGAGACCTGCGTCTATCTGGCCCTGGCGCCCAAGAGCAACA
>CAZNSV010000133.1:0-8081 GCA_964575775.1 uncultured Desulfovibrionaceae bacterium | reverse complement strand
GCCATTCTGCTCAAGCCAGGGCGGCTGTCGCAGGAGGAGTGGCGCGTGATGCAGCAGCATGCCGTCATCGGGGAGCGCATCCTGGGCGATTCCGCGGCCGAGCTGCTGCAGGTGGGCAGCATCATCGCCAAGAGCCACCACGAACGCTGGGACGGCTCGGGCTACCCCCTGGGACTCAAGGGGGCTGGCATTCCGCTCTATGGGCGCATCTGCGCCCTGGCCGACGTGTTCGACGCCCTGACCAGCAAGCGCCCCTACAAGGATGCCTTCACGGTGGAGCAGTCCCTGGAGGTCATGCGCCAGGGCAAGGGTACGCACTTCGATCCGGAGCTGCTGGAAATCTTCCTGGCCCACCTGGCAGAGGTGCTGGAGATCAAGAACCGTTATTCGTCCTGAAAGGCGGGGGCGCACGGGACAACAAGGAGGGGCGAGTCGCAATGGCGCGGTTCACCGGCATCAATCACCTGGCCATGGTCACCGGCGACATGGACGCCACCATCCGCTTCTGGCGCGACCTCCTGGGCCTGCCCATGGTGGCGGGGCTGGGCGGGGCCCACTACCGGCACTACTTCTTCAGCATCGCCCCCCACGATATGATCGCCTTCTTCGAGTGGCCGGAAGCCGAGGCCGTGCCGCTGCGGGACCACGGCATGCCGGTGCATGGGCCCGCGGCCTTCGACCACGTGTCCCTGGAAGTGGTCGGGGACGAGGACCTGCGCGAGCTCAAGGCCCGGCTGGAGGCCGAGGGGCACTGGGCCTCGGAAATCGTGGACCACGGCTTCATCCACTCCCTGTACGCCTTCGACCCCAACAACATTCCCATCGAGTTCAGCTGTCCGGTGCCGGGGGTGGATGTCCGGAAAAGGCCCCGGCTGGTGGACCCCCATCCCAGCGCGGAGGCCCTGGCCGGTCCCTGGCCCAGGCCGCGGGGGGCGGTCCCGCCCCTGGCGGCGGAGGACGCTGCCATCTACCCCGGTGAGGGGGAGGTCTTTCTGGACGAGAGCCGGAACCACTGGGCCGGGCTGAAGCACGACGAGGAATAGGGGGCGGACTCAGCCCTTGCGGCAGTACTGCCAGGCGCAGACGCGGCGCTCCAGGACGTTGACGCCCTCGTAGAGCAGCACGCCCAGGAGGCTCATGCCGAAGATGCCCGTGAACATGGCCTCGAAGTCCATGCGCCCCCAGGCGTCCATGATCAGGTAGCCCAGGCCCCGGCGGGTGGCGAAGGATTCCACGAAAAAGAGCACGGCCACGCTGACTCCGGCATTGAGCCTGAGCGCCGTGAAGCCGTGGGGCAGGGAGGCCGGGATCAGCACCTCGGTGACGACGTGCAGCCGCCGCGCCCCCAGTGAGCGGATGGAATCCAGGTATTTCGGGTGGATGGTGCGCACGCCGTCCCGGGCCGCCACCAGCACCTGGTAGCCCAGGATCAGGCTGATCATGGCTACCTTGGAGGCGTCGCCGATGCCCAGCAGCAAAAAGAGCAGGGGCAGCAGCACGATCTTGGGCACGGGATAGGTGAGGAACACGAAGGGCGCCAGCAGGGCCTCGGCCCGGCGGCTGCCGCCCATGAGCACGCCCAGGGGGTAGCCCACACCGAAGGCCAGGAGCATGGCCGCCAGGCAGCGGGCCGCGCTGGCGCCGCAGTGCTCCCAGAAGATTCCGGTACCCAGGGCCTGGACAAAGGCCAGGGTGGCCGCTTCCGGCGGTGGCAGCACCGCCGTGGACAGGCTCAGGGACACGAGCTTCCAGAGCAGCAGGAGCACCAGCACGGTGAGGGCGTAGTGCCAGGCCTTGTGCAGACCGGCTTTGGCCGGGCCCTTGCTCACCAGTGTTTCTCCATGGCTTGGCGCACCTCGCGCAGCAGGGCGTAGAAGCCCGGGTTGCCGCGCAGCTCCGGTTCCGCGAAGAGGGGGTTCTCGAACTCCGCGCAGATCCTGGCCGGGGAGTCGCCCAGGAGCAGGATCCGGCGCCCCAGATACACGGCCTCCTCCACGCTGTGAGTGACCAGGATGAAGGGCGTGCGGCGGCTGTGCCAGGTCCGGCGCAGGGTGTCCTGGAGTTTTTCCCGGGTCAGGGCGTCCAGGGAGGAGAAGGGTTCGTCCATGAGCAGCAGGCTCGGCGCCACGGCATAGGCCCGGGCAATGGCCACGCGCTGCTGCTCCCCGCCGCTCAGGCAGGAGGGGTAGTCGCGTTCGCGCCCCCCCAGCCCCATCTCCAGCAACAGACGGGAGGCCGCGGCCAGGCGCTCTGCCTTGCCCACGCCCTGGAGCTTTAGCCCCAGGGCCACGTTCTCGGCCACGCTCTGCCAGGGCAGCAGGCCGAAATCCTGCAGGATGATGGCAATATCCCGGCCCGGGCGTTGCACCGGCCGCCCCTGCAGGGTGACACTGCCCGCGTCCGGCGGCGTGAGCCCGCAGAGCATGTAGAGCAGCGTGGTCTTGCCACAGCCCGAAGGCCCCACGATGCTCAACGTCTCATCGGGGGCGCAGTGGAAGCTGATGTCCGCCAGGACCTCGCGCCCCCCGGCGTAACGCTTGGAGAGGTTTCGCACCTCGAGCATGCCGCTGGGACCTCAGCCTCGGCGGCGCTCACGCGGGCCGGTGAAAGGGTTCATGGTCGGTCTTCGTCCTGCCGCGCGGCTCAGAACACGAGGTTCTTGTAGGGGGGCATGGCACCCAGCAGCCCCCGGGTGAGCATCCACTGCTGCACGGGCCAGATTTCCTGCTCGCTGGGCAGGCTGGGCTTGGGGAAGCTGTAGACCGGGAAGTCCGGCGCCAGGGGCTTGGGCACGCGGCAGGTCTCCACCATGAGCTCGCGATAGCTTTCCGGATCCTTGTTGATGCGCTTCACGGCCTCGCCGTAAGCCTTGAGAAAGGCACCGGCGGCCTTCTTGTGCTTTTCGTGCAGGCAGACCACCGTGAGGGGCATACCCAGCTCCTCGTCGCTGGCCAGGACCACGGCGCCCTCGGTCTCGGCCAGTCGGGCCAGGGGTTCGGGCAGCAGCGCGGCGTCCAACTGCCCCCCGGTGAGCATCTGCATGCGGATGGGAATCTGCTTCACCTCGGTGGCTTCGAGCTCGTAGTCCTGCAGGACGGGCAGGGTGCGCATGCGGTCCAGGAGGTATTCGATGATGGTGGCCTGGGAGATGCCCACACCGAGTTTTTTGGCCGCCGGGTCGGTCTTGGCGCCGCGCAGCAGGGCGAACATGCGTTGCCCCGGCGCGGTGGCGTAGGACACGGTGACGATGCGCATGGGCACGCCGTTCTCGATGAGCATGAGGGTGTTGAGAATGTCGCCGAAGTAGCCGTCCAGCTGGCCGCTCTGCATGGCGGTGTCGCGCTCCAGGGCGCTGGCGAAGGGCACCAGTTCCACGGCCAGGTCCCGCTCCGCGAAGAGCCCTTCCCGGGCCGCCACCTGCAGGGGCAGGGTGTCCAGCACGGGCAGGATGCCGATCTTGAGCGCGGTCTGCGCCTGGACTCCGGTCGGCAGACAGAGGCTGCACAGGCTGAGCAGCAGGGCCACGGCAAAAAACTGCGAGAGAGTCTGTTTCATGTCCGGCTCCTCCTGGGCATGGCGATTGGAAAACAAGGAGTGCTTTTTCTGCTGAAAGGACTTAGTATGGCAGCGGCCCGACTCCGCCACAAGGGGCGGACCACCGCAGGGGCGTCGCTGCAGCAAGTACCGTCTTCCGGGCTCGAGCGCAAGTTCCGGGAGCACGGCGCGGGGGTTTGCCCCCCCTCGCAGGGGGCGAGCCATGCCCTTGTGACACGGGGCGAGCCGTTCGAAGGTTTGCCTGCATCGGGCAAGCCGCAACCGATGCGCGATTCCCCTCGCGCAACGAGGCAGACATGGACACCAAGAAGCACGTCAGCCGCCGCCAACTGCTCATGGGTTGGCGCGAGGCCCTGAAGGAAGAGGACAAGCGCGAGCAGGAGGCCCGCGAGGCCGCCGCCCGCAAGGAGACGGAACTGCGCGAGACCCTGTCCGCGGCGCGGGCCGCGGTGGAGCGGGACGAACTGCCCCAGGCCGTGGAACTGTTCCGCACCGTGCTGCGCGCCAAATCCCAGGACGACGACGCCCGCCAGGAACTGGGGCTCTGCCTCTACGCCCTGGGGCAGTACATCCAGGCCAGGGTGGAGTTCGAGCGGGTGCTGCGCAACCGCAAGCACGACAACACCGCCGCCCTGTTCCTGGGGCTCTGCCTGCTGCACCAGAGCAAGGTGGACAAGGCCCTGGCGGCCTGGGAGGGCTTCACGCCTTCCGGACCGAGGGAAGAGGCCCTGGCCGCCGTGCTGGCCGGGCAGGCCGTGGTCCTGCGCGCCGAGGAGCGCCCCTTGCCCGAGCGGGTGCAACAGGCCCTGGCTGCGGTGGGCACGGCGCTGGCGGGCAATGCCGGGTCCCCGGACCCGGGGGCGACAGCCTAGCGTCCGGCTTGCGCGAGGGAGAATCCCGGTGTCCCGGATACCCGAGCAGGTACTCCAGGCCGTGGACAGGATCCCGGCCTTTCCCAAGAGCGTGCAGCAGGTCCTGACCCTGGCGGCGGACATCAATTGCGCGCCAAAGGATCTGGTGGGCGTGCTCAAGAACGACCCCATCTTCACCATGAAGATCCTGAAGGTGGTCAACTCGCCGTTCATGGGGCTCTCCAGCCGGGTCACCTCCATCCACCAGGCCAGCGTCTATCTCGGGGTGAACACCCTGAAGAACCTGGCCCTGAGCCTGGCGGGCATCGGCATGCTCCCGGCCCGGAACAAGGCCGGGTTCCCCATGCAGGACTTCTGGCTGCACTCCCTGGCCGTGGCCCTGGTGAGCCGCCGCCTGGCGGGGCTGCTGGAGGTGGCGCAGCAGGAGAGCGCGGACTTCTTCTCCGCGGGGCTGCTGCACGACGTGGGCAAGGCCGTGCTGGCCCTCTACATGCCCGAGGCCTTTCAGGCCGCGCTGGAGCTGGCCAGGCAGTCGCCGCTGTTCGTGTTCGAGGCCGAGGAACGCACCCTGGCGGCGGACCATGCCGAAGTGGGGGCCCTGGTGGCACAGCGCTGGGGCTTCCCCGAGGTCCTGGTGCAGGGCATTGCCTGGCACCACACCCCGGAGCGGGGGCTGGAGCTGCCCCTGGTACTCTGCGTCTTCGCCGCGGACCAGGTCTGCAAGACCCTGCGCTACGGCAGCAGCGGCGAGGACAAGTGCCAGCCCTTGCCCCCGAGTGTGGCACAGCGCTTCGGCCGCGACCTGGACGGCCTGGTGCGGGCCCTGCCGGACCTGGACGAGGAGCTGCAGAAGGCGCGCATCTTCATCAACGCCTGATCCGGTCGCGGGGGTGTGCCCTCGGGTCGGTCAACAAGTACGGGGGGCGGCATGGAACTGCGTTTTCGGGGCGTGCGGGGTTCCATCCCCACGCCGGGACCCGAGACCGTGCGCTACGGCGGCAACACCACCTGTCTGGAGTTGCTGAGCGACGACGGCAGTCTGATCATCCTGGACGCGGGCACGGGGATCCGGGCCCTGGGGCTGGAGCTGGCGCGGCGCATGCCCGTCACCTGCCACATCTTCATCACCCACACCCACTGGGACCACATCCAGGGATTCCCCTTCTTCACGCCGCTCTTCGTGCCGGGCAACCGCATCGTGCTGCACGGGCTCTTCGACCCGGTGAGCATGCGCAGCATCCGCGACGTGCTCAGTGTGCAGCTGGACTACCGCTTCTTCCCGGTGCGCGAGGCGGAGCTCAAGGCGGACATCGCCTACGAGACCATGCACGAGAGCCTGGAGGTGCCGGTGGGCGACGCCGTGGTCTCGGCCGTGCTCATGAACCACCCGGTGCTCTGCCTGGGCTACAAGGTGCGCTGCAACGGAAAAAGCCTGTTCTTCACCGGGGACCACGAGCACTTCCAGAACATCTACGCCCCGGACGAACCGGAGTACGCGGAGTACCAGAAGCACGTGGCCGCCAAGCGCCAGGCCCTGGTGGAGCGGCTGCGCGGGGTGGATCTGATGATCACGGACGCCCAGTACACCCAGGAGGAGTACGCGACCAAGGTCGGGTGGGGGCACTCCTCCTACGCCCAGGGGCTGGAACTGGCCCGGCAGGCCGGGGTGGGGCGGGTCTACTTCACGCACCACGAACCCACCCGGAGCGACGACGCCCTGGACGCCATTGCCGCGGAACTCCGGCGCGAGGCGGGTGACGGCCCCCCGGAGGTCCGGCTGGCCCGGGAAGGGGAGCTGGTCAGGCTGTGACGCCGGGCGCCACAGCCTGGATCGCGGCTACAAACGTTCGATGGTCTGCACCAGCAGCTGGGTGACCTTGGTGGCGTTCTCCTTGAAGATGGCCAGGATCTGTTCCCAGGTCACGGGCGCCTCGTCTTCCTTCCAGCAGTCGTAGTCCGTGCTCATGGCCACGGCGGCGTAGGGCAGTCCGACCTCATTGGCCAGCACACATTCGGGGGCGATGCTCATGTTGATCACGTCCGCCCCCCACAGCCGAAACATCCTGGACTCGGCCTTGGTGGAGAAGCGGGGCCCCTCGATGGTCACCACGGTGCCCTTCTCGTGGTGGGCGTAGCCCAGTTCGCGGCAGATCTGGATGAGCATCCGGCGCAGCCCGGCGTCGAAGGGCTCGGCCATGGGCGTGTGCTGGGCCTTGTGCGGCTCGAAGTTCTCGTGAAAGGTCACGAAGCGGTGGCGGGTGAAGTCGATGAACTGGTCAAGGATCACCAAGTGCCCCCGGTCGATTTCCTCACGCAGGGAGCCCACGGCCGTGGTGGCCAGGATGCACTGGCAGCCCTGCTCCTTGAGGGCGTGGATGTTGGCGCGGAAGTTGACCTGGGTAGGGGGCACGGTGTGCTCCCTGCCGTGCCGGGCCAGGATGACCACGTCCTTGCCGCTCATGCGCCCCCGCTTGAGGGTGGAGCTGGGGCTGCCGTAGGGGGTGGTCACGTCCAGGTCCACGGCGTTGGTCAGGAGTTCTGGGTTGTCCAGGCCGCTGCCGCCGATGATGCCGATGGTGTTCATGAGGCTCCCGGGGATTGGCGTTTAGCGCATTTTCGCCTTGAAACAAGGCTCTGCCCTGCAACAATGTCCCATTGCTTCAGGGGACGGCACAAGAGCATCACAACCTATTCAAAGTTGAATGCCCTAGAGTTTGAGCAGGCAGACGTGGTTCATACCGCCGAGCTTTTCGGCACCGTTGAGGAAGCCCAGCTCGATGAGGAAGCCGATGCCGGCCACGTCGCCCCCGGCGTGCTGCACCAGTTGGAGCATGCCCTGGACCGTGCCGCCCGTGGCGATGAGGTCGTCGATGATCAGGATCTTCTCACCGGCCGCGATGGCGTCCTCGTGCATGCACAGGGTGTCGCTGCCGTATTCCAGGTCGTAGGACACGGACACGGATTTGTAGGGGAGCTTGCCGGGCTTGCGCACGGGGATGAAGCCCAGCCCCAGCCTGTAGGCCAGGGGCGCGCCGAAGATGAAGCCGCGAGCCTCGGCGGCCATGATCTTCTGGGCCCCGAAGCCCTGGAACTGTTCGGCCATTTTGTCGATGGCGTAGGCAAAGGCCTTGCCGTGCCCCAGGAGCGGGGTGATGTCGAAAAAGACGATGCCCTCCTTGGGGTAGTTGGGCACGTCGCGGATAAAGGTGCGCAGGTCCATGTTGTCCTCCCTGGGGATCTGTGCCAGATATGGGGGTACTGCGGTCGGTGGCGGGGTGGTCTTGCCGCAGCGTGACTATTTTAGAACCCGCCGCTTTTTTTGTCAAAGTCAATTGCTTGGCGTGACACGATCCGGACCTGTTCCGGCGGCGCGCCGGGGGTGCCCGATCATGAAGAAACGTTGCGAGATGCTGCTGGCTGCGGACTGGCTGCTGCCCCAGGACCCGGAGCGCCGGGTGATCGAACGGGGCGCGGTGGCCATTGCCCAGGGGCGGGTTGCGGCCTGCGGCCCCCTGGCCGAGGTGGAGGCCGTCTGGGAAGCCATGCACCACATCGACCTGGGGCGCTCGCTGCTGCTGCCCGGCCTGGTCAACGCCCACACCCACTCCCCCATGACCCTGCTGCGCGGCGTGGCGGACGACCTGCCCCTGCTGC